>JBDNCK010000204.1:0-4274 GCA_046719675.1 Sphingomonadaceae bacterium
CACCCGCGCCGGCGTAAGCGTGGGCTGATGCCCGCGTGTTCAGGTTCGGCGTTTTGCGTAGGCGGCTTTTGCGGCTGATCGGCGGCGAGCGATCATGCCGATGGCGCGCTTGGCGGCGAGGTGGTTGAAGTCTTCGGGATCGAAGGGCCCGCCGTGCCATTCGCGCAGTTCGCGGTGGTCTGGATGTGCGGGATCGGCGAGCGCATCGAGGAAGCGTTCGAACCCGGGGAGGCCGCCGACGTCTTCTGGCGGGCACTGGCGTTCGCCGTCCACGAACCGGGGATAGGCGATGCTGATCTGGCCCTGCTCGACGGTCTCGATGGCGATGCGGTGTCGCCAGTCGTCGCCCATATCGTAGGTGTAGGTGAACGTCTTGATGCTGCGGTTGACGAGGGCGGCGAGCTTGATGTTCCTGGCAGCGGCCAGGCCGTCGATTGGCCAGTCCGGGTCGGGGAGGCCATAGCGCTGCTCCCCGACCTCGAAGTGCCACAGATGCCGGTCCTCCCACCCGAACGCGGCCTGGATGACGTCGTGCAGGCTCTTGAGCGAGAACGCGGTCGGCACCTCCACGCGCCGCCAGATGGCGGGATGGATGTCCTCCAGCGTGATGGTGAGGCGGGCGATGGTCTCGGCGGTCATGCCGCCAGTCTGGCGCAGTCTTCTGCCGGCTTCCAGTTCCACGGCAGGAGCTCGGCGATGTTGATCTGCAGGTGTCCGGCGGCGAGACGGGCGAGGGTGTCGCGCAGCCAGAGCTCGGGATCGAGGCCGCTGAGGCGGGCGGTCTCGAGCGCGGTATAGAGGATGGCAGCGCGTTCGCCGCCTTTGTCGGAGCCCAGGAACAGGAAGTTCTTGCGGGTGACAGCGATGCCTCTGAGCGCGCGCTCGGCCGAGTTGTTGTCGATCGCGATACGGCCGTCGCTGGCATAGCGGGTGAGCGCCTCCCAGCGGGAGAGCGCATAGTGGAGCGCCTTGGCAAGGCTGGTCTTGGCGGAGAGCCGGCGCCGTTGGGCCTCCATCCAGTCGTGCAGATCGGCGAGGATGGGCACGGCCTCGGCCTGTCGCACGGCAAGGCGCTGCTGGGGGTTGCGGCCAGTGATCCGGCGCTCGATGTCGTAAAGGAGGCCGATGCGGCGCAGTGCCTCTTCGGCGATGGGCGAGCGCGTCCGTTCATGCTCATCGTAGAGCTTGCGGCGCGCATGCGCCCAGCATGCGGCGTGGACGATGCCCGATGAACCCTGACCTGACGGTCTCGGCCCTGGCGGCACGGTGGAACGGGTGAGCGCCTCGTATCCGGCATAGGCGTCAGCCTGGAGGATGCCGGTGTAGCCGGCGAGATGGCCGGCCGGCCGCTCCCCCTTCCGGTCCGGACTGTATCGGTACAGTGCCATCGGCGGGCGGGCCCCGTTCCACGGTCGCTCGTCGGCCACATAGGCCCAGAACCTGCCGGTCTTCGTCCTGCCCCGACCGGGCGCCAGGACGCCAATGGGCGTGTCGTCGATATGGAGCACAGGGGCGCTCATGACCTCGGCTGCAATCGCCTCGCTGATCGGCTTCAGCCACCAGGCGGCCTTGCCAACCCAGTCGCACAAGGTGGTTCGGTCGATCTCCACCCCATCGCGGGCGAGGATGCCAGCCTGGCGGTAGAGCGGCAGGCCATCGATATACTTGCCGACCACCACATGGGCGATCAGCCCCGGCCCCGGCCGGCCCTTCTCGACCGGCAGATCGGGCGCGGGCGCCTGCATCACCGCTTCGCAGTCCCGGCAGGCGACCCTTGGGCGGATGTGGCGGATGACCTTCAGGCGCGCGGGCACACGTTCCAGCACTTCGGTCACGTCCTCACCGAGCACCGACAGGTGGGTCGAGCCACAGCAGGCGCAGGTCTCGCCTGGATGATGCAGCACCTCCTCGCGCGGGAGATGCGCCGGCAGGGGCTTGCGCACCGGATGGCGGCGTTCCTGCTCGCAGCCCGAGGTTCCCGTACGGGTTGATCTGGCAGTCCGCTCGGCTTCGCCTTCCTCCAGATCCTCGAGGCCGAGCTCGAGCTGGGCGATCTCCCGCTCCAGCTTCTCCGACGAGCGGCCGAACTGCATCCGCCGGAGCACGGCCAGCTGCGCCTTCATCTGCTCGATCAGCAGCTTCGCGCCCGTAAGCTCGGCCCGCGTCGCGGCCAGTTCGTCCTCCCGCTCGGCGAGTGCCGCCGTCAGGCGGGCGATCTCGGCAGCAGCGGCATCGGGGGCTGTCACAGAAAGGAGATTACCCCATCGCCATCGCCACTTCGACCAGGATCGGAGGCCAGAACTCCCATCGAGTCACTATGCCGCGGAGACACCCTCAGGCTGCGACCTCGGGACGCCAGGTCCGCTCCACCGCCCGCCAGTCGATCCCTTCCAGCAGCATCGACAGCTGCGCCGCCGACAGCCGAACCACCCCGTCCTTCGTCACCGGCCAGACGAACCGTCCCCGCTCCAGGCGTTTGGCGAAGAGGCACAGTCCCTGGCCGTCCCACCACAGCGCCTTGACAAGATCGCCGCGCCTGCCGCGGAACAGGAACAGCGCACCGTCATGCGGGTCCTTCTTCAGCACCGTCTGCACCTGTGCCGCCAGACCGTCGAACCCGCGCCGCATGTCTGTCGTCCCGCACGCCAGATACACCCGGGTGCTCGGCGGCAGCGACATCATCGGCGAAGAAGCGCGTCGAGCAACAGCCTGAGCGTCCCAGCATCCGCCGTGCCGTGCACGCGCACTCGAGCACCGCCAGGCAGGTCAACCTCTATCTGCGCCGCCCCACCCGGTCGCGCCGAGTCCACCACCGCGCCATCAGCGACGGGCGTAGCAGGCAGCGGCAGCGGCGCGTCGATGATCTCGCAAGGCACGAACCCGTCGCTCACTGCATCGGTCGCCGCCGACAGCAACTGCCGGCGCCAAGTGTAGAGCTGCCCCGTTCCAATCCCGTAGCGGCGCGCCACCGCACAGACCGATCCACCAGGCAGCAGGCTCTCTCGAACCACCTGCAGCTTCTGGCCATCCGTCCAGCGCCGCCGCCGCTCCGACCGAACCACCACCGCCTCCGGCCGAGCACTCATAGGACCGTCGTAGGAGCACTCGTCCCCAGACATCCAAACCGCCTCCAAGCTACAGAGGCCATCAACTCCTCCCCATCACCCCTCCGCACAAGGCGGGAACCAGCCCACGGTTACTCAACAGCAGCCGCATGGCCGCGATATCGGCCGCAGCCTGATTGAGCGCTGCCCGCGTCTCATCATCTACATCCAGCTCGCCCAGGTTCATCGCCTTGGCGAGCTGGTTCACGTTGTTCGCCAGCCGCGACTGTCCCAGCTGCGCCAGCACGGCGGCCAGCTTGCGCTGATCCTTGATGCCGCCCGAGGGCTTGGCGCGCGTCTGCTTGGGCGCATTGCCGTCGAAGAGGCGGCGCTTGATATGCCGGCCGAGCGGCTCACGCCCGGCTTCAGCTTCAAGCCGTGCACGCTCCTCGAAGGTGAGCCTCAGGCAGAAGGGCGATGGAGGATAGCGGGTCATAGCCGTTGCCTCCTCTGCGTGATCCGATTGACCGGCTTCTTCCGTGCGCCACCGTCATCGTTGGCAGCATCATGATGATCATCATCAGCATCAGCATCAATACTAGCAGCAGGACGAGATGGCTTCCGACGTTCCGGATTAGCCAAGCTCGTATCCTGGAGGATCAGGCTCCAGTCGGCGAGCGTGTCGAAAAGCTCGTTGGAAGAAAGTTGGCGCAAGCGCGCCATCAATCAAGCAGAAGCGGGCAAGACGCTCGTGAAGCGGTCGAATGAACGGTGCTCGGGATCTGCCCGGCCGATTTTCACTGCCGTCGGATCGACGGCGGATTGGCTTTTCCGAAATTCGTTTCCCGAGGCCGAGGTTTTCTGATTCACGCGATCTGCTGGCGAAGGAGGCTGGCGGATAGGGGTCGAGCCTTGTCGGTGGATTTGCGCGAACGGGTGATGGCGGCGGTGGATGGCGGCATGCCTTGCCGTGAAGCGGCGGCGCTTGGCAAGCTGCGGGTCCCGTCCCGGCCCCGAGGCCGTCCGCTGGAACAACCTGCGAGCCCCGGCGTCCCATCCCAACGGAGAAGGCAAGGAAGCGGGCATGGCCCGCACCTCGGTTGCGCTCGGCCTGCGGCCGACCCGCAGGCCCGCATGTCCCGTTCAGGCGGTTTCGGGGTAGCAGGGGGTCAATGCGCGTTCGCGCTGCCACCGGCGCAGGAAATCGGCAAAGGGTTCGGGCTGCCAGCC
>JBDNCK010000205.1:0-4269 GCA_046719675.1 Sphingomonadaceae bacterium
ACGGTCCGGTGCAGGGGTTCGCGGGCGGGGGCACGGCCTTCTACCGCCTGAACGCCGGCGAGGGCCTGGACACGATCGGCATCAACTGGGGCGCGGTTTCGACCGTCGTCCTCTACGAGACCGGCGTCATTCCCGAGCCGGCCACCTGGGCGATGCTGATCGCGGGCTTCGGCCTCGTCGGCTTCACCCTCCGTCGCCGTCGTGGTGCGCCGGCTTCCGTCCGCGCCTGACAATCCGCTGCTGCCATTCGCCAAGGCCCCGCTGCGCAAGCAGCGGGGCCTTTTCGTTCCCGCCACCGGGACTTCCGACTGATTCGTCGCAGCTTGCAGGCCAGGGTGCCATGGCGATTCGGGCGACCCCTTTTCTTCTGTCGCTGCACCGTCGCAGGATGGACATGATATTTCCGCGCTGAGAGACTGCGCCAATGTGTCGCCGCTCTGACATATCCTCTGGCCAGGGGTGGCGGCCGCTGGCGCCCTTTTTCCTTTCATTTCGGATGTGAAATCCGCTACACTCTCGCGGTCCGGGTCCGGAGGGCGGATCCAGTCGAACTGCGGGGCAGGGGCGTCTGCGTCTGGTCGGAACGAGGGGTGTGACATGAACAGGTTGGTGGCAACAGGTTTTGCGGCGCTGGCAATTGCGGTCGTGGCCGCGCCGGCGACGGCGACGGTGTTCTTCGAAGAGGGCACCACGGTGAAGTACGCGTTCGCAGGCACGTCGGGTGCCAATCCGCTCATCGGGGCACAGGGCTTCCTCACGCTCACGCTCACAAGCCTCGTGGGGAACACGGCGACCTTCTCCTACAAGCTGGAGAACACGTCCGACCCGATGACCCAGCCGTTCATCCGGCTGGTTGCATTCGGCTTCCGCACCGAGCCGGTTTTCCAGACGGCTTCGATCGACGTGGCGGGTTTCCCGAACGTGTCAGTTCCCGGCAGTTTCGGGACCCTCGGCCCCCGCCGGCTCTGCGTGCACGCGGGCGCATCGTGCCGGGGGTCGCTGACCGATGGGATTGTCTCCGGCGAGACGGTGCAGGGGAAGTTCTCGATCGTGTTCGCGAACGTGCTCGACAGCTTCCATATTGCTGCCCCGGCGATCCGCTGGCAGGCCACCGGGCTCAATGGCAAGGGCGCGGGGGTCGGCGTGGGCGCCGTGGTGCCCGAGCCTGCCATGTGGTCGCTCCTGATCGCTGGCTTTGGCCTCGTCGGGGTGGCGCTGCGGCGCCGCCGCGGGGACATTGCCGCGATCAGCGCCTGAAGCCGGCTGGCACTGGGCGGGGCCTCGCCGGGAGGGCGGCGGGGCCCCTTTCCTTGTTGGCCCGCTGCTTTTTTCCCGGCGAGCTTTGCTCTGATCCCTTGTCTTTCCGATGCGCAGCGGCTATCCGCGCGCCTCCACGAAGCCAGCCGGAGGGCGCCCCATGGCGGGGGTCACGCTGCGATCGGCAAGAGAAGAGGTACTCCATGCCGTTTTACGAGCATGTCTATCTGGCGCGACAGGATCTTGCGCCAGCCCAGGTCGAAGGTCTCACCGAAGCCTTCACCAAGGTCATCACCGAACATCAGGGGCAGGTTGCCAGCACCGAATACTGGGGCCTGCGCAACCTTGCCTATCGCATCCGCAAGAACCGCAAGGCGCACTATGTGCTGCTGAATATCGAGGCGCCGGCGGCCGCCGTGCAGGAGCTCGAGCGGCAGGTGGCGCTCAATGAGGATGTCATTCGTTACCAGACGATCCGCGTGGAGATGCTGGAAACCGAAGGTTCGCCAATGGTGCGCAAGGGCGACAAGGAACGCAGCGGCCGCGGCCGCGGGCGCGAAGAGGGAGGCTGGTAATGGCACGTCCCTTCTTCCGCCGGCGCAAGTCCTGCCCCTTCTCCGGCGCCAACGCCCCGAAGATCGACTACAAGGATGTCCGCCTGCTGCAGGGCTTCATTTCGGAGCGGGGCAAGATCGTGCCAGCCCGCATCACGGCCGTGTCCGCCAAGAAGCAGCGCGAGCTGGCCCAGGCCATCAAGCGTGCCCGGCACCTGGGCCTGCTTCCCTATGTGGTCCAGTAAGGAGACACGGCAATGGAAGTCATCCTTCTGGAACGGGTGGAAAAGCTCGGCCGCATCGGCGATGTGGTGACGGTCAAGCCCGGTTACGCCCGCAATTTCCTGCTGCCACGCGGCAAGGCGCTGCGGGCAACCGAGGCCAACAGGGCGAAGTTCGAAGCGCAGCGGACGCATCTCGAAGCCGAGAATGCGAAGCGCCGCGAGGCAGCCGAGGCCGAAGCCAGAACCATCGATGGCCTGTCGTTCGTGCTCATCCGGCAGGCGTCGAACGCCGGTGCGCTCTATGGCTCGGTCGCTGCCCGGGACATTGCCGAGGCGCTGGCCGAAGCCGGCCACAAGGTGGCGCGCCAGGCGGTGGTCCTCGATCGCCCGATCAAGACGCTGGGCCTTCACAGCGTGAAGGTGAGCCTGCACCCGGAAGTGTCGGTCATGGTGACCGCCAATGTCGCGCGTTCGCCGGAAGAGGCCGAGCTGCAGGCGCAGGGCGTGGATGTGACGGCGCTTGATCGCGAGGAAGAAGCAGCCGCCGAAGGCCCCGATGCCGAAGCCGCGGCCGAACCCTTGGAGCAGGGCGAAGCCTGAGCCTGCGCGGCAGATTGCGGGGCAGGGCGGTGCCTCGATGGCCTGCCCAGGAGGCAGGCGTCATCATGGCCCCGCTGCTGCCGTGACGGGCCGGCGCTAGATCACGCCATCCTGCCGCAGTTCGGCCAGTTCCGCAGCCGACATGCCAAGCAGGCCCCGATAGATCTCCTCGTTGAAGGCACCGATCGGTGGGCCCGGCCAGCGGATCCCGCCGGGCGTTTCCGACAGCCTGGGTGCGACCGCCTGCATCATCAGGTTGGGAAAATCCGGGTGCGGGACGGGAACGATGGCCTCGCGCGCGGCAAAGTGCGGATCGGCGAGCATGTCGCCCACGCGGTAGATGCGCCCCGCAGGCACGCCGAGCGGTTCGAGGCGACGCAGCACCTCCTCGACGCTGAGCCTCTGCGTCCACTGGCCGATGCGGGCATCGAGTTCGGCCTGGTTCTCTCCGCGCGCGACATGGGTGGCGTAGCGCGGATCCGACCCCAGTTCCGGCTTGCCCATGGCCTCGGCCAGCTTGCGGAAGAGCGAGTCCTGGTTGGCGCCGATCAGCACCTCGCCGTCCCGGCAGGGATAGACGTTGGAGGGCGCGATTCCCGGCAGCACGCTGCCCGAACGCTCGCGCGTGAGGCCGGCCTCGGTATATTCCGGGACGGTCGCCTCCAGCATGGCAAGCACGGATTCGAAGATGGAACTGTCCACCACCTGGCCCTGGCCGGTGCGGTGGCGGTGGTGGAGTGCCATCAGCGCGCCCAGGCAGGCAAAGGTTCCGGCAAGCGAGTCGCCGATGGAAAGACCGACCCGCGCCGGCGGCCGGTCGGGCTCGCCAGTGAGCGCGCGCAGGCCCCCCATGGCTTCGCCGATGAGGCCGAAGGCGGCGCGGTGGGCATAGGGCCCGGTCTGGCCGAAACCGGACACGCGGATGAAAATGAGGCCGGGGTTTTCTTCCCGAAGTACGTCCCAGGAGAGGCCCCACTTCTCGTAGGTCCCGGGGCGGAAGTTCTCGAGAAGGAAGTCCGATCGACGCACGAGCCGCTTCAGGATGTCCGCACCCCGTGGATGGGACAAGTCGAGCGTGATCGTCTTCTTGTTGCGGCCGATGACGGGATACCACACAGGCTTGCCCCGGCCCCAGGTGCGGATCGGGTCTCCGCCCGGCACGCGCGCGCGCGGTGGCTCGATCTTGATGACGTCCGCGCCATGGTCGGCCATCAGCTGGCCGCAGAACGGGCCGGCGATGATGGTGCCGGTTTCGATCAGGCGAAGGCCGTCGAGCGCGCCCATCATTTTTCCTCGGCCAGGGGGACTTGCGGCTGGGGAGCCTCAGGCTCCGGCGCCTCCGGGCTCCAGCCATGGCCGGGACGGAAGATCGTCTCGCGGCCGGCCATGATGTCACCCGAGGCGACCTGCAGCGCCAGCCGCTCGGCATCGCGGCGGACATATTCGGCCGTGATGGCCTCGATGGCCTGTTCGGACGTGCCGAGCTCCCTGAGCACCGTGCGGCCCATTTCCACCGCGCTCCAGAAGAGTTCGCGCACCACATGTTGCTGACCGCTGGCGATCATCTGCATCGCGTGCAGGCGATCATGGACCCGCACGATGATCTTCAGATGCGGAAAGGCGTGCTTCACCGG
>JBDNCK010000206.1:0-4258 GCA_046719675.1 Sphingomonadaceae bacterium
CTCGGTGAACAGGCCGGCGATGTAGTGCGGGATGTGCGGCCGCGCGGGATGCCTTGCGACCTGCGTGCGCTGCCAGGGCGTCAGCCGCGCGTAGAGGTCCTTCAGCTGCCGCTGCGCGCGCTCCCTGAGGGCTGCCGCCTCGGCGGCATTGCCTTCGGCCTCCGCTTTCGCGGCCGTCGTTTCCAGTGCTGCGACGGGAGCTTCGAATTCGAGATAGGTTGTCACACCGTCATGGCCATGCCGCGATAGATGCGGGAGCGATAGCGGGAATCCTCGGCATCGGGAAGCGGGGCGCCGGCGAGCAGAACGGCGCGGGCGAAGCGCTTCACCTCTTCCAGATGCTCCTCGAGGTTCCGTGGCTCTTCCGAGCGCACGCGCCGCGTCATGTTGATCTGGTTCACCGGCACATCATGGACCAGACGCTCATTCTCGACGGCAATGGTCACGGTCAGCGCATGCAGGGTCGTCTTGAGGAAATTGGCCAGCGCAAACGCTGGTCCGCCGGTTCCCGTGGGCAGGTCGGGCGAGCAGAGCACCACCTGGCAGTCGTCGTAGAGCGAGGCCTTGCGCGCCACCCGGAAATGATGGGTGAGGTTCGCCTCCACCATCGCCCGGAAATCCTCGGGGCTCAGCGGATTGTCCAGCTCGAACAGGTGGTTGGGAAGCGGCGCAAAGGGCGTGGAGACGACGGTGGTCGGACGCCCCCACGCAGCGAACGCGGAGTCCATGGCTGCCTCGATCCCTTCTCCTGCCAGCAGGAAGGCAAGGGACTCCGGTGGCAGGTCGGCAAGCTGGGCGCGGAAGGCATCGGCGGCTGCCTCGGTTGCCGTCATGAACACCACCCGCGCCACATGGCAGTCGGACACGAGCTGGCGGGCCGCTTCGGCGAGATAGTCGGTGAGATGCTCGCCGACCATCCACACCGTCTTGCCGCGCATCATGTCGAGCCGTTCCTGCTTCGGGCTTCCGAAGAGTTCGCGCTCCGTCGTCGAGCGTTCGACGGCAAGCCCGCCCGACGGCATGAAGGTCTCGCCCGAGACGGCCCGGTCCGCCAGGAAAAAGACGGTTGCCTGCGCCACATCCGCCTCGCTCGGCATGTTGCCGAGATGCAGCTGCGACAGCACGCCCGAGCGCACCTTGACGGCCTCGCCCTTGATGGCGTCGGCCGGAAGGAAGGGGATGTCGTCGGGCGGCGACTTCAAGAGCCAGCCTTCATCGGCTTCCCGGGTGGCAGGCCGGTCCGACCAGCCGGGGGAGTCGAGGAAATAGCCGCCCAGCCGCAGCCGGTTGACGAGGCGCCCGGCAAGCCTGGGGGTGAGCAGATAGCGGTCCCACGTGCAGATGCCGTCGCCTTCGCGCGCGCAGGCAAGGGCAAGATCGCGCAGTTCGCGTGGCGAGCTCGAATCATGGCTCATGCGCGCCGTGTCGTTGCGCGCCAGGCGCGTCAGCAGCGCTTCCACGCGCGCGCCGCGCCGGATCGCCTTGATGATGGCGGCATGAACGGCGTTCAGCCGCTTGTTCTCGAGGATGAGACGCCCGCGCCGCTCGAAGAGGCCGGGCTTGCCGCCCACGCCCTGCAGCCGGTCGCCGTCCACGGGTCCGGGTGCAATCGCATTGAACTGGATTTCCGGCCCGAGAAAGCGCGCAAGCGATTCCACCATTGCCCGCTGCCCGGCCTTGGAGACCGCATAGTCCGAGCGGTTGGGATAGGCGACGGCAAGGAACTTCTCGCCGCCGAAATAGCTCGAGACATTGAGCACATAGCCCGAGCCCTGCGCCTTCATCAGCGGCACGACATGGTGCATCAGCGCATAGTTGGAGACGAGATTGGCATCGAGCGTGTGGCGGAAGGAATCGACATCCATGTCGACGGCCATCTGCTCGGCGCCGGCAACCCCGGCATTGTTGATGAGATAGTCGATCCGTCCGAAGGCCTTCAGCGTCTCGTCAACGGCGCGCTTCAGCCCGTCGAAATCCGCGACATCGATGCCCGAAAGCGTGCGCACCCGCCGTTCCACGCCGGCAAAGCCGACGTCCTCCAGCTCGGCGACGATGCGTGCGCGGGCAACCGCCAGCTCGGATTCGCGCCGCGCCACCATCATCACCTTGCCGCCGGCAAGCGCCAGCAGCCGCGCCACCTGCCCGCCGATTCCGGCCGACCCGCCCGTGATCAGCGCCACCTTGCCGAGGTGCAGGCCGGTGATGTTCTCGGAAAAGCCCGGCATCGCCTTGCGCGCGCCTGTCGCATCGCCGATCGATTCCGGCACATAGAGCGTGACCGGATCAATGCAGTTCTCCTTGAGCAGGATGCGCGCGGCATGGCCGGCGGCAAAGCGCAGGTTCTCGGCCTCGGTGTTCGAGAAGCGGACGATGAGATTGCCCCATTCCGCCTGCCGCCGGCGGCCATATTTCACGTCGAGGTCGCTTTCGTCGCGCCACACCCGGATGAGCTGCTCGATTGCAGCGCGCAGCATGTTGGCGGCAATGTCGCCGCGCCCGTCAGACGGGTTGGACAGGAACACGAAGCGGGGATCCTGGACCAGCGTGTCCTGGGTCTTCCAGTAGCGCGAGAGCGTGCGGGCAATCGCGATGGCGCCGAGCATCTCGACGTCCATGAAGGTTGCCACATCCTCGTCCGTGGCCTCGACCAGATTGCCGACAAGCTCGCCCGGCCCCTTGGCCGGCATGATGAGGGCCGAGGTGATGGGAAGCGTCCCGGCCGTGAAGGCTGCCAGCGCGGCCTCCATCCCCGGATAGTCGGTGCGGTTGAACCGCACGATCGAAAGCCGCTCGGTTGCGCCTTCGGCGTTGGCGCGCGCCTGCGCCAGCGACACGTCCGCCTGGCGCGACAGGCCAAGGAGGACATGGGCGCCGGCTGCCACCTGCACCTTCGCGATCTCGAGGGCATCCTCCCACTGCTCGCCCCCGGCAATCAGCACGGCAAGCCCGGTCCCGTCCATCGAGCGCATGGTCGGGCGCGCAAGATAGACGGAGCGGCTTTCCTTGCGCACGCTCATCCCGTGGGTGACTTCGATGTCGTGGCCGTTGAGCGCGGCGCTTTCGTCGGAGCCCAGGAAGACAATGGCGTTGGCCACATCGGCAGGCGTGGGAAAACGCTTCTCGCCAGGGGCCGGCGGCTCGCCGCGCTCGAGCGACATCAGGCCGGAATATTGTTTCGCAGTGGTGCCGGCCGGGTCGCCACGCATCTTGTCCATCGCGGCGAACACGGTGCGGATCCGGTCGGACTCGATGGGGCCTGGATAGACGAGGTTCACGCGGATGCCGCGCGGGCCGAGCTCCAGCGAGAGTTCCCGCGAAAGCGCGTTCATCGCAGCCTTGGGCACCACATAGGCGGTGCGCCCGAAATAGGGCGTGCGCGAGAAGATGGTGGACACGTTGATGATGGTGCCGCCTGCCGGAATGTGCGGGGCGGCCGCGCGCGACAGGTTCCAGGCCACACCGAAGATGTTGCGAATGGCCTGCGGCACCGTTTCCTCATCCTGGAGGCCGCGGGCCCTGAGCGCTTGCAGCTCTTCGGCCGTGATCGGCACATTCTCGAGCGGCTGCTTGGGGCCGGCGGAACCGGCATTGTTCACGAGGATGTCGATCCGCCCGAAGCGCGCGACGACGTCAGCGATGCCGGCACGCACCGAATCGGGATCGGACCCGTCGAGCACGACGGTGGCCACCTGCTCCGGGGCCGCGCCGGTCTCGTTGAGCACGTGCCTGGCGGCTGCCTCGATACGCTCCTTCGTGCGCCCCGTCATGACGACGGTTGCCCCCTCGGCCAGGTAGCGCCGGGTGATCTCGCCGCCGATGTTGCCGGCCGCGCCCGTGACGACAGCGATCTTGCCGGCGAGGCGACCCGAGGCCGCCGGTTGTGCCTTGCGGCGCGGGCGCTTCTTCGCAGCGTCCATGGTCGTCATGTCCCTCGTTCCTTCGGGCTCAGGCGGCGTCGGGCGTCACGCCCGCAGCCCACAGTTCGAACAGTTCGTCCCTCGAGCGCAGCCCGAGCCCGGGAAGCGCGTGATTGATGACATAGGTGGCGCCCGAGTGGCGGTTGTCCCACATCGCCTGGTGCGCGGCGGGAAGACCGTTCCATGGCACCACCGTCGGTTCCGTCACGTCGAGAAGGCCGGCTGCGATCATGTCGTTCATCCGGGTCACCTCGTGCGCGTTGCACAGGTGGGTGCCAAGGATGGAGGCCGTGGGCATCAGGATCCGGCGCTGCCTTGTCCACACCTGCGGCGCGTAGAAG
>JBDNCK010000021.1:0-12429 GCA_046719675.1 Sphingomonadaceae bacterium
CTATCTGCAGCGGCCCTATCTCGTCGACCAGCGCCTCCTCGAGATCTCCCGCTTCGAAGTGATCAAGGGGCCGCAGTCGGCGCTCTACGGGCGCAACGCCTTTGCCGGCGCCGTCGCCCTTTCGACACAGGCGCCCGATCTGGCCAACGCCACCGGCCGGGTCGGCGGCACCATCGGCAACCATGACCGGTTCGAGGGCCGGGGCTTCGTGTCGGTGCCGATCATCGCCGATCGCCTCGCGGTCTCGGTCGCCGGCGCCTGGTCCAGCTTCGACGGCACCTGGCCCAATGCGCATCCGCTCGCCAGCGCCGATGGCGCCAACACGCGCGGGAAGATTGGCGGCTATCGCAACTGGATGATCCAGGGGCGCGTGACCGCGCAGGCGACCGAAACCCTGCGCTTCGAGGGAGGCTACATCCGCACCGAGCGCGACGAGGAGGCGGTTCCCTCCTACACGGTCGGCACAAGGACCATCCTCTATCCCTTCAACACCCTGAACGCGAGCCCACGGCCCGACCTCACACCGCCGTTTGCGGTCCAGAACCGTTTGTGGGTGGGGCCGTTCCCGTCCACGCCCGTTGTCGCACCGCAGGACACGGTTCGGCCGGCCGGGGTCGTTCTCGATCCGCGCGCCTTCGGCCTGCGCGGGCCGACCGATCTTGCCACCGCGCGCCTGACCTGGGATCCCGACGGGCCGATCAGTGTCGACTATCTCTTCGGCTATGCCAACGGGCAGGTGCTCGGCCGCGGCTCTCCCAGCCCCAATCCGCTGCTTCCCGTCACCGTGCCCTTCCCGCCCTTCAACATCGGGACCATCTTCGATGAATCGGGCACCGACTCGCAGTTCCGGGGCCTGAGCCACGATCTTCGCTTCCTCTTCCGCGGCAACGAGCGGTGGAACGGCTTTGTCGGCTTCCACCATTCCAGCACGAAGGACATCGCCTCGAACGCCACGTCGAACGCGCCGGTCAATTCGCTCGTCGAGCCCAATCCCGATATCTATCTCTTCCCCATCGGCCCCGGGCTGCCCTTTCCGACCAACCTCTTCCAGCGCACCGGCTATCTCGAGCGGCGGGAGAGCATCCTTGCCCTCTATTACTTCCTCGAGCTCCGGCCGGCGGATCGGCTGGCCGTCACCATCGAGGGCCGGGTCAGCATCGAGGACCAGGAGGCAACCGATTTCCTGACCCGCGAGCCGACCAACCCTGCGATCCAGGCGCTGGCGCCGCCGCGCTTCAACCAGTCGATCAGCTATTTCGCGCCGCGCTTCACCGGCACCTACCGCCTGAGCGAGGACAACAACATCTATGCCTCGGTCGCGCGCGGCGTGAAGGCCGGCGGCATCAACGGGAACGTCCCCTTCGTGCCCCAGCAGACCTTCGAGAGCGAGACGAACTGGACCTATGAAGTCGGCTCGAAGAACCGCTTCGGCAATCTGACGGCCAATTTCGCGGCCTTCTACACCGACTGGAACGCGCTGCAGACGAGCGTGGTGCGGTTGCAGGCAGATGGCACAGCGCCCGCCTTCTTTGCCATCGTCCCCTCCACGATCGGCAATGTCGACGGGGGAGCGAAGATCTGGGGCTTCGAGGCCGACTTCGTCTGGACACCAACCCCGTCCCTGCGCTTCTACGGCAACGCCGCCTACAACAACTCCACCTACAAGGACGGAACCAGCTCGCAGCGCTTCGGTGCCTCGGGCAACTGCGACGGCATCGTCTGCCAGACGGTGCCGGGCACGCCGACGGCGGTGCTCCCGATCGGCGGCAATCGTCTGGAGCGCGTGCCGCGCTACGACGCAGCCATGGGCGGGCGCTACGATTTCGCGGCCAGCGATACCGTTGACCTGTTCGTCTCGCTGGAAGGGACCTTCAAGAGCAGGCAATATATGGACGAGGCCAATCTTTCCTTCGTGCCGTCGCGCGCGCTCATGAACGGGGCGATCGGCGCCGACATCAGGGGGCTGGAGCTCACCTTCTGGGCGCGCAACATCCTGAACACCGAGTATGTTTCCACCGCCCTGTTCCTCATCGGCACCAATGGCGCGCTGTCGGCCTCCTATGTGCCGACGTTGGGCGAGCAGCGGACCATCGGCCTCACCGGCTCGTTCCGCTTCTGATGGGCGACCGGGAGGCGCTGAAGGCCGAGCTTGCCGAGCTTGGCGCCGCAACGGAGGCCGGCTTTGCCGAAGGCGGGCGCGACGTGGCGCGGATCGCCGAACTGGCGGCAGCGCTCGAAGCCCTGAACCCGACGCCGGAGCCGGCCCGCGCGGCGGCGCTGCTTGCAGGGCGCTGGCAGCTGCTGTGGTCGTCCTTCGGGCTCCAGCGGGACTCGACCCTGGCGCGGCTCAGCTTCAATGTTCTCCCTAAGGATCCGATCCGGATCCGGGAGCTGTTCCAGGATGTCGATCCGGCCACCGGGCTCTATGACAATGGCGTCGTCTATGCCGGCGCGGGCGGGGACGAAGGGACCTGCGTGACCCTCGGACAGTTCACCCCGGCCGACGGCACCCGCCTCGATGTCCGCTTCACCGACGTGCAGACGACCGGGCATCCCCGCGTGCCGATCGACAATGCGAAGATCCCGCCGCTCTGGTCGGATGTCGTCTATCTCGATGCGGATTTCCGGCTGAACCGCGGAAGCTTCGGCAGCCTCTATGTGCTGCGCCTGGCCGACCGGGCGCCGGCCCGCTGGGCCCGCGACGGCTGACGCTTCCCCGCAGGGCGCTTCTGGCCGGGCTGGCGGGTGGCCTCCTCGCGCCCGCAGCCCTTGCACGGCGCCTGCCGCCTGCCTCGCTCGTGCCGCCGCCGGCCGAGCCGGCCGTCCAGGATCTGGTGGAGGCCGGAGTTCCGGTCCGGCTGTGGACTCCTGCTGCCTGGCACGCGGGCTCGCGCCTGCTTGCCTTCTCGCATGGCGCCAACGCCAATGCGCGCAAGTATGACGAGCTGTCGGCCGCCCTTGCCTTCGAGGGCCATGCGGTGGCGGCCGTCCTTCACCGCGACAGCCCGGACCATCCCGCCGGCAGCCCGCCGGCGCAGCAGGAGGCATGGGCCGCGCGGCTTTCCGACATGCGGGTCGCGCTTTCCCTGCTGGCCGCGCGCTTCCCGGGCCGGCCGATGATGGCTGCCGGCCACAGCTATGGCGCCCTTGTCGCCCAGGCGCTGGCCGGCGCGCGCGTGGAGTGGGGCACCGACGGCGGACCGGTGCCCGAGCCGCGGATCGCCCGCGTGCTCGCCTTCTCCCCGCCCGGGCCGCTTCCCGGCTTCGTGACGGCAGAGGGCTGGGCGCAGCTCGCGCGGCCGATGCTGGTGGTGACCGGCACGGCCGACGTGCTGCCCATGATCGCCCCTAGCTGGGAAGCGCACCGGGTGAGCTTCGATGCCTCCCGCGTCAGCCCGCGCTGGCTGTGGGTGGGAGACGGCGTCGATCATTATTTCGGGAACCGCATCGGCCGGCCGGAGCGGCCGGACGACGAAGGCCAGGCAGCCCTCTTCGGCGCCGCCATTGCCACGGCCATCGCCTTTGTCGAAGGCCGGGATCCGCCCGACCAGCCGTCCGGTGCCACGCTGACGGTCGCCTGAGGGGCGGCCACGCGCGCGGCGCGGCTGCTGCTGCGGTTTCCCCTGCGCGGCAGGCTAGAGGCCGAGCACGCCCGGGCTCAGGATTCCATGCGGGTCGAGGGTGGCCTTTAGCGCCTGCACGAGCGCGCGGGTGGCGGCATCGCGCGAGGCGGCCCAGGGATAGACTTTCCCCACCTGCAGATGCGCGGCACCATGCGCCTGCATCAGGTCCACGATTGCCGCCTTCATCCGCATCACTTCCGCTGCTGCGGCGGGGTTCTCCGGGAAATGGCGGATCGTCTTCTGATGCTCGGCCGGCAGCATCCGCTCGTGATAGATGGTCTGGGCGTCCGGCCAGTAGAAGGTGGGTTCATAGACGAAGCCATGGCCCTGGATGGCCATGAACATGCGGCCAGAGGTGATGCCGTGCGTTGCCATCGCCCCGGCATTGTCGGCGAGATAGGCCTCGAGCGCGGCATGGAAGGGGCCCACCTGATCGTGCGGCAGGATGGCGTGGAAGGGAACCCATCGCTCGCCCGCTGGCCCGAGGATGTTGGTGAGCGGGGCAAAGGGCATCGAGCGCACGACAGTGGGCACGGTCTCGGGGATCGGCTCTGCGCCATGCGCGGCGAAGATGGCGCGGATGCGCGCGGCGCGATCCTCGGCCTCGCGCTGGGACACGCCCTCGACGATATAGTGGACCGCATAGCTTGCCGCGCGCAGCGCCCGGTCTCCGGCAGCGGCCATTTTCGCCAGCGCCCTGACGCCCGCACCAAGCGAATTGGCACCCTTCAGCACCTGCTTCGCGATCTCGGCCTTCTGCGCCACGCCCTCGTTGCGGCCGATCTGGCCCTGCTGGAGGGTGGCATCCAGGCCGAAATTCTCGTCGTCAAGCGCTTCCAGCCCGACTTCGCGCATCGCTGCATGCATGGCGGCAAAGTCTGCAAGGCTGAAGCTTGCAGCCGCGAAATGCTCGCGCCGGCGGATGAGGCGCAGGCGCACGCGCGCCTTCACGCCGAGCGCACCGCAGTCGCCCGTGAACAGGCCGGCAAGATCCGGGCCATAGTGGCGGAAATGGGGGGCGCCGGTGGTCAGCAGGTCGCCCGTCCCGGTCACCACGTCGAGCCCGACAAGGCTGTCGGCGGACACGCCCCACAGCCCGGTGCCATGGCTGATCGCATGCTGGCTCATGGAGCCGCCAACGGTGGCCGCCAGCCCCGAGAAGGGCCCGAAGAAGGGCGTGCGCAGGCCGTGGGGCAGCAGCGCATCGCGCAACTGGGCCCAGGTGGCGCCGGCTTCGGCCGTCACGATGCCGTTGGTGGCATCCACCATGATGCGGTTGAGGCCGGACATGTCGAGCGTCACCCCGCCTTCCAGGGCGTGGGTATAGCCGTCGGTGTAGCTCGCCCCGCCGCCGCGCACCGCAATCGGCGCGCGCGCCTCGGCGCAGGCGGCAACCACTGCCTGCAGCGCTTCGACACTGCGCGGCCGGGCAACCGCGATCGGGACTGCGCCTGCGCGGAAGACATCGGTGCCGAAGAAGCACCGGTCGGCCGCATCCGTCAGCAGGTCGGCCTCGGGGATGGCGGCAAGCCGTTCGAGCAGGCCGGGTTCGTCGCGCGCAGCCGTTGCCATGCCTCAGCCCTCCGCAATCGTTGCAAGCGTCTCTTGGAAGCGCGTGTCGGTGTCGCCGCGTGCCTGGTCGGCTGCGTCCTTGCGCGCAAGATAATAGAGCCGCGCGAGAAAGGCCTGGCGCCAGGCCTCGCGCCGCGCGAGGTCTGCCTCGGTCGGCTGGAAGGCCTCGATCGCGTGCCCGGCGTCGATGCCATGGCCTTCCAGCACGCGCTCCAGCGTGTCCTGCCGTTCGCGCAGCGTCGCCATTTCCGACGCCAGCACGAGGATCATGCTCATCGCGTGATCAAGGGCCTGGCTCTCGTGGAACTGCGGGCGCTTGCCGCGCGCTTCCCGCACGGGGCCGCGGCCAGCCGGCGCGGTCACAGCGGCTTCCTTGCAATGAGCACTTCCCAGCCTCCTCCGGGTGCATATTCGCCAGCCGTGAATTCCCGGTCTGCCAATGCCTCGGCGCCGGCATAATGATCATCGGCTGCCGCAAACTCCATGACGGCCATGGGCGCGGTGTCGAAAACGGGCTCCGGGAACCCGACCGACTGCGCCAGCGCGATCTGGTCCATCTCGCGCATCGCGCCCCAGAAGGGCTCGTTGTTGTACCAGGTCTCGTTGTCGAGGATGAACTGGGCGAACGGGTCCACCTTGTCGAAGGGCGGAAGATCCGCGTGGATCATGTAGCCGCCCGGCTTCAGCAGGCGGAAGCACTCGGCCATGATACGCGGCATCGCCTTGCCGCTCGTCTCGTGCAGCAGGATGTGGCTGACGATGAGGTCGAAGCTGGCATCGGGAAAGCCCGTTGCCTCGGCGTTGCGCTGCAGGAAGGCGACATCGAGGCCAAGGCCGGCCGCGCGCGCATGGGCATAGCGCACGCACGGGCCGGCAACGTCGATCCCCGTCACCTGCGCCTGCGGGAACAGCTCCTTGTAGGGCAGGGTGGAATGGCCGACGGTGCAGCCCATGTCGAGAATGGCGGTGGGCTGGAAGCCGGGCAGGCGGCGGCGGACATAGTTGGCAACCGAGCGGCCCATGTCGTCGTTCATCGGGCCCATGTAGCCCATCGCGTAGAGATAGACGCCGCGGTCATAGAGGGCGCCGGCGGTGATGTCGCCGGGTGCCGTTTCCCCGGCATAGCCGCCCGGCATGCAGTGGATGTCGAGCGCCGTCACATAGCGCGGGGTGGGAAAGTCCGGGTCGGTCTCGAGCGGCGCGCGAGCCCTGGCCGACAGCTCGGCTGCACGGCGGTTCAGATCCTCCTGCTGCCGCTCGATCGAATCGATGACGCTGTCCCACAGCAGTTCCTGGGCGATCCGGTTGGTGCCGGCATAGAGCTGGAAATAGGGGTCGGGCAGCATCGCCTTCCGGATGTCGTGGCGGGTGGCGGGTGCATTGCCCGTCTCGCGCGCGAAGCGCGGGCCTGCGCGGCCTTCGAACACGGGCCCCAGGCCCGGAAGCAGGCCCTGCTGCACGAAGGTCTTGAGGCCCTTGGCGAACTCCTGCCGCGCCCGCTCGTCGTGGCTGGCGCGCGGCAGCACCGGGTGCTCGGCCTGCTGGAAGATGTTGAGCATCTGGACCGTCATGATCCTCTCTCCTGGGGAATATGGTCGTTCGCAACCGTCAGATAGTGGCGGGCGATTTCCTCGCGGGTGGGCCACCAGACACCGGGCAGGCTTCTGGCATGTTCGAGGAACTCCCTGAGCGCGCGGATGCGGTAGGCGCGGCCCGAGACATGCGGGTGCAGCCCGACATTCATGATGCGCGCCGTTTCCGCACCTTCCGCATGCAGCACGTCCAGCTCCTCGATCAGGATGTCGCGGAACTCGTCCGTCGTGTGGCCGCGCCGGGTGAGCAGCGTGAAGTCGTTGATCTCGTTGGAATAGGGCACAGAGACGATGGCGCCGCCTGGCGTTTGGACGAGATAGGGCTGATCATCGTTCATGAGATCGCACCAGAACAGCAGACCTTCCTCCGCCAGGATTTCCGCGGTTGCCAATGTGCCCCTGAGCGACGAGGAAAGCCAGCCCTGCGCGGGTCGGCCCATGTGGGTGCGATAGGTGGCAAGCGTGCGGCGGATGACCTCGCGCTCGCGCGCTGGATCGCCGGCAAAATCGGTCAGGAGTTCGCCTTGTTCCCAGTTGTGGGCAATCAGCTCCCAGCCGCGCGCCTTGACGGCCTCCGTCATTGCCGGGCGGCGCTCGAAGGTGACGGCGTTGGCAGTGCAGCTGGCAGCCACGCCCATCTCGTCGAACAGCCGGAACAGGCGCCAGATGCCGACACGCTGGCCATATTCGCGCCAGCTGTGATTGGGAAAGTCGGGCACGCGGCCAGGCAGCAGGTCGGGAAGGACAGCCGGCCCGCCCGCATAATAGGGCCGGTCGGTATCCTTCACCAGATCCCAGGTCTCGAGGTTGAAGGTCAGGACAAGCGCCACCCGCTTGCCGTCGGGCCAGCGCAGCGGCCCACGCTCCGGCAGGGGGACATAGGGATAGTCCATCAGAAATCCTCGAGCAGCCGGCCGAAGCCCGATACCTTGTCCGGGATGCCATTGCTGCGCAGCGCCCACCAGTAGGTGGCGGCATTGATGGCGATCACGGGCTTTTCCAGCCAGAATTCCGCCATTGCTGCCACGCGGGCGAAGGCAAGGTTGGTGCCGCACTGGACGATGGCGTCCACGTCCGGGCCGTTCACGCGCTCGACCGCGCGCTTGAGCTCGGTCTCCGACACATGCGCGATCAGCCGCGGCGAGGCGCATTTCAGCCCCTCGAGGGCAACCACATCATAGCCGCAGTCCTCGAAATAGCGGCGCACCTGCGCGTCGCCCACCGGCATGTAGGGGGTGATGACGGCAATCCGTCGGACACCGCCATAGGCTTTCAGCGCCTCGTTGACCGCCTGGCTTCCCATGACGACCTTGCGGCCCGTGCGCTCCTTCAGGCCCTGGTGCATCCTTTCCGCGCCTTCCGCGCCATCCCAGAAGGTCTCCGCCGACATGCCCATGACGAGATCGTCCGGCGCCATCGACATGGCCACATCGACGGCCTCCAGGGTCGCGCGGCGGATGTTCTCCAGCATCGCCATGAAGCTGTCGTCGTCGGTCACCTTCGTGTCCGGGATGGAGATACGCGCGAAATGGTTGGTGACACCGCGCGGCCGCATCGAATCATACTCGGGCTGGACGCTGGTGTTGGTGGAAGGTGCAACGACGGCGAAGAGCTTTCGCCACCCGAGGCTGTCGCGGCTGGGTGCTGGGTCCGGCATGGCGGAAGGCCATGGCAGGCGGGTGCCGGGGCGGGGTCGGCAGGCTGCTTCCTCTCCGCCTGACGGATAAAGAAGAGCCTTGCCGGCGCCCCCGCGCGGGACGGGCGCAAGGGACGGAGAGGAATCCGCCCCATGTCTCTTGCCACCTCGCCTGCCGAAAGCCCGCCCGCTGCGACGCGCGCATCGCTGCGCGATGTCGATGTGCTGATTGCGGGCGGCGGGCCGGTGGGGGCGGTTGCGCTGGCAGCGCTTGCGGCAGCAGGCATCGATGCGATGCTCGTCGAGGCAGCGCCGGCGCTGGCCGAGGATCTGCGCGCGTCCACCTTCCACCCGCCCACCCTCGAGATGCTCGACGAGCTGGGCCTGCTGGCCGACCTGCTGCCGCAGGGGCTGAAGGCGCCCGTCTATCAGTATCGCGTGCGGTCAACCGGCGAAGTGCTGGCCTTCGATCTGTCCGAGCTTGCCGACTGCACCCCCTATCCCTTCCGCCTCCAGTGCGAGCAGTGGAAGCTCACGCGCCTCGTGGCGTCGCGGCTTCCGGATCGGGTCGTCCTCAATCACCGGGTGATCCATTTCGTGCAGGACCGGAGCGGCGTCACGGTCAACCTCGAAGGGCCGCTTGCCATCGAGACGGTGCGCGCGCAGTTTCTGGTGGCAGCCGACGGCGCCAACAGCCTGGTGCGCAAGTGGCTGGGCGTGCAGTTCGACGGCTTCACCTATCCCGAGAAGTTCCTGACGCTCTCGACGCCCGAGCCGATCGACAGCCATTTCGACGACCTCGCGTATGTGAACTATGTCTCGGATCCGCAGTGGTGGCATGTGATGCTGCGGGTGCCCGATCTCTGGCGGGTGCTGGTGGTGGCCGACGACGATGTGCCCGACAGCGAGCTTCTGTCCGACGCCACCAAGGAGCGCGTGTTCGAGCGGCTGATCGGGGACCCGGGCGTCAGCACCCGCCACCGCACCATCTACCGCGTGCACCAGCGGGTGGCCAGGCGCTTCGATCATGGCCGGGTGCTGCTGGTGGGCGATGCCGCGCATCTCAACAATCCGCTCGGCGGCCTTGGCATGAACAGCGGCATCCACGATGCGATGAACCTTGCCGACAAGCTGACCCTGATCCTTACCGGCAAGGGCGATCCGGACGAACTGCTGCCGCGCTACGGCCGCCAGCGCCGGCATGTGACGCGAAGCTTCATCCAGGAGCAGACCCGCCGCAACAAGGCGATGATCGAGGCCGAGGAATCGGCACGCCGCCCGGTGTTCGACGAGATGGCAAGAACCCTCGCCGACCCGGACAGGCGGCGGGCCTACATGCACCGCCAGGCGATGTTCGCCAGCCTCGAGGAGGCCGCTGCCATCGCCTGATTTCTCCGCAGTGCGGACATTGCGAACTCGCGGCAGGAACCCGGACTTCAGGGGTGGGGTATCGGGCGGGGATGGCAACCGCGTCTGCTCCCCCGCTCGCTGCACCGCTGCCGGGCAGCGCGGCTGCAGACCGGATTCCGCTTGGCGTCCGGCTTGGCTGGGCGACGGGCTCCATCGGGACGGTGACGGTCCTTTCGACGACGTCCATCCTGCTGCTGTTCTTCATGACCGGGATCCTCGGCATGGCCCCCGCGCTCGCCGGAGCGCTGCTGTTCGGCGCCAAGCTGTTCGATGCCGTGATCGCACCGCTGATGGGCCGCTGGTCCGACGGGTTTGCAAGCCGCTGGGGGCGCCGCCGGCCCTTCCTGCTCGCAGGCGCTGTCGTCTCGGGGCTTTCCTTCCTCATCCTGTTCGCGCCACCGATGCTCGAAGGCACCTGGCTTGCCACCTGGATGGTGGCCGGGCTCCTGGTGCTGGCGCTTGGCTACACGCTCTTCAACGTGCCCTATCTCGCCATGCCGGCCGAGATGACGGCCTCGCCGCAGGAACGCACGGCCCTGCTTTCCTTCCGCGTCGCCTTTGTCGCGCTCGGCGGCGCGCTCGTCGGCTTTGCCCCCAAGGTGGCGGCCAGCCTCGGCGGGGACCGCTGGGCCTGGGCGATGACCGGGGCGGGGCTTGGCCTCATCGTCTTCCTTGCCATGGCGACGGCCTTTGCCGGATCGCGCGCAGCGCGCGCCACCGCGGCAACACCCGGCCAGCCGCGCGAGGGGCTTTCCGTCCTGCTGGCCAATCGGCCTTTCCTGCTGCTGCTGGCTGCCAAGGTGCTGCAGCTCGTCGGGCTGGCGGCGATGCAGGCTTCCATCCTGTTCTTCCTCGTGCAGGTGCTGAAGGCAAGCGAAGGGGTGGTCGGCATCTATGTCGTGCTGACGACGGTCGGCATGCTGGCATCCATGCCGCTCTGGGTGCGGCTGGGCAGGCGCCACGCCAAGCGCAGCCTCTTCATCGTCGCCTGCCTCGGCTATGCGCTGGTGAAGCTCTCCTTCCTGCTGGCGGCACCCGGCGATCCGGAATGGTTCATTCACCTGCGCGGGGTGGCGGGCGGAATCCTCACCGGCGGCGTGCTGCTGATGGGCCAGTCGCTGCTGCCCGATGCCATCGACTGGGATTGCCGCCGCTCGGGCGTGCGCCGCGAGGGGCTCTATGCCGGGGCCTACAGCCTCGTCGAGAAGGCGAGCATGGCACTGGGCCCGCTGCTTGTCGGGCTGATCCTCTCGGGGTTCGGGTTCGATCCGCAGGCCGCCCGCGCCGGGGTCGCGCAGAGCGAATTCGCCGTGACCGGTGTCTATCTCGGGGCCGCGGCGCTGCCGGCGCTGCTCTATGCCTTGAGCACCGTCCCGCTCTTCTTCTACCGCATCGACGAGGCAGCGCTCGAACGCGCCGCCAGGGAGGCATGATGGATTTCCTGTTGCGCCAGAATGGTCGTGCCGCGATGGATTTCATGGTGTCGCTTGTCCAGGCGACCCGGCCGCTTGCGGCGCGCTGGAGCGCGGAACTGGCAGCCGCCGGCCTCGATGACGAGACCCTGCCTTCCGATCCGGACGCAGCCGACGCAAAGGTGAGCGAGGCGCTTGCCCGCTCGGATGCCTTTGCCACCGCCGCCCTTGTCGGGGATTTCGCAAGCGTCGAGCATGGGCGCGCAGCCGTGGCGGCCTTTGCCGAATCCGCCGACCTGCTGGCCCCGGCGCTCGCCGATCTCGAGGCGCGCGGACCGGCACGGCTGACGGCGAACCCGAAGCTGGTGCCGCCGGCCTACTGGGACGGCGTGTGGTTTCACCGCACCACCGGCGGCTGGAACGGCCACCCGGAGATGGGCTTCATCCATGGCGAGCTCATCCATCGCCATTATGTCGCGCGGACCTTTCCCGGCGACATCTTCGCGCAGCGCGCCCGCGTGCTGGCGATGCTGCCGCGCGCCGACTATCGCGACATCCTCGAGATGGGGACGTCTTCCGGCCATTACACGATCGCGCTGCAGCGGACCTTTCCCGACGCGCGGATCACGGGGGTGGAACTGTCGCTGCCGATGCTGAAGCAGGCGCTGCGGGTTGCCAACGCCAATGGTTGGGCCTGGGATCTCCGGCAGGCCGCCGCCGAGGACACGGGCCTGCCCGATGCCGGCTTCGATCTCGTCACCTCCTATATCCTCCTGCACGAGATGCCCGCGCCCGCGCTGGAAGCCGTTTGGCGCGAGGCGTTCCGGCTGTTGCGCCCCGGGGGCCAGGTGCTGATGGCCGACGTGACCCCCTATCGCGTGCTGGGGCCGCTGGGTGCCTGGCGGGCGGACTGGATGGCCCGGCGCGGCGGCGAGCCATGGTGGCGCCAATCGGCGACTTTCGACCAGGCGGCCGCCGCCCGCGCGGCCGGCTTCGAGCAGGTGACGGAAGGCGGGCCGGATGGCGCGCCCTATCCCTGGGTCACCATCGGCACCCGGCCATGAGCGACGCCGGGGCCGCCAGCCGGGCGGCGAGTGCCGGCCCCTCGCTGCACCCGGGCCAGCTCGACCATCTGGGCAAGGCCGTGCTGCTGCTGGCACGCGAGCTCTGGGTCACGCGCGACC
>JBDNCK010000207.1:0-4257 GCA_046719675.1 Sphingomonadaceae bacterium
ACATCGGCACGGCTGGCTGCGACGGCTGCGAAATCGGCCTCCGCAGGCTCGGTGCCAAGACCGTTCACCCGGATCGCGACCTCGCGGTGGCCATAGGCACCGGAGTTGGCGGCGGCAACGGCTGCCTCCCGCGCTTCTGCCTTGCGGTCGGGGGCAACCGCATCCTCGAGGTCCAGGATGAGGGTGTCGGCGGGAAGCCCCTGCGCCTTCTCGAGCGCGCGGGCGTTGGCAGCGGGCAGGTAGAGCACGGAGCGTCGCGGGCGAAAGTCCATCATCTTCCCCTTTTCCGGCCGCCTACCTATGTTGAACGGGCAAGGCCAGACCATGGCCCACCGGGAGCGAAGCGATGGAAGCACTGACCTTTGCCTTCGTGCTCGTCGCCCTTGCCGTGGTGGCGGCCGCCTCTGCCATCGTCGTGGTGCGCCAGGGCCATGAATATACGCTGGAGCGGCTGGGCAAGTACACGACGACGCTCAAGCCCGGCTTCTCGCTCATCATTCCCTTCATCGACCGGGTGGGGCGCCGGATGAACATGATGGAGCAGGTGCTCGACATCCCCACCCAGGAGATCATCACCAGGGACAATGCCGTCGTCTCGGTGGATGGCGTCGTCTTCTACCAGGTGCTCGATGCCGCCAAGGCAGCCTATGAAGTCGCCAACCTCACGGGTGCGATCACCGCGCTCACCCAGACCAACCTGCGCACCGTCATGGGCAGCCTCGACCTCGACGAGAGCCTGTCCAAGCGCGACGAGATCAACGCCCGCCTGCTCGATGTGATCGATCACGCCACCGCGCCCTGGGGCGTCAAGGTCACGCGCGTGGAAGTGCGGGACATCCAGCCTCCGGAGAATATCCAGACGGCGATGGCGCGGCAGATGAAGGCCGAGCGCGAGAAGCGCGCCGTGACGCTGGAAGCCGAGGGCCAGCGTGCTGCCGCCATCCTGAAGGCCGAAGGCCAGAAACAGGCGCAGATCCTCGAAGCCGAGGGCCGCCGCGAGGCTGCCTTCCGCGATGCCGAGGCGCGCGAACGCGCCGCCGAGGCGGAAGCGAATGCCACCCGCATGGTCTCCTCCGCGATTGCCGCGGGCGATCTCCAGGCCATCAACTATTTCGTGGCGCAGAAATATGTGGAGGCGCTCGGCCAGTTCGCCGCCTCGCCCAATGCCAAGACGATCTTCCTGCCGCTGGAGGCGGCAAGCGTCATCGGGTCGGTGGGCGGCATTTCCGAGCTGATGCAGGCACTCAAGGACGACAGGCAGCCGCCGGCTTCCGGCGTGACCGTTCCAGTTCCGCCGGCGCCGGCACGCTCGGCGCTCCGATGAACGATCTTCTCGGCACGATCTTCACCCCCTGGGGCTGGCTGATCGCCGGGGTCATCCTCGCCGGGCTCGAGATCCTGCTGCCCGGCGCCTTCCTGATGTGGCTGGCAGGCGCCGCGCTGGCAACGGCTGCCCATGCCGCGCTCTTCGGTCTTGATCCCACGACGCAGCTGCTGGCCTTTGCCGGCTGGACGGGGGTTGCGCTGCTGGTCTCGCGGCGGGTGAAAAAGCGCCGCCCCATCACCAGCGACAACGAGCAGCTGAACCGCCGCGCGGCGCAACTGGAAGGCGCTGGCGCCATCGTGGTGCAGGCGATTGCCGGCGGCCACGGCAAGGTGCGCCTGGGCGATACCGAATGGCTGGCGCAGGGGCCGGATGCGCCCGTGGGCACGCGCGTGCGGGTGGTGCGCGCGGATGGCACGATTCTCCGCGTGCTCCCGGAACCCGACCAGCCGTCGCCTTCTGCCGGGGCCTGAAGATCCGCCGCCGAGAGCCCATTCGCCCGGGGCCCCTTTGCGCGGCCAAGCTGCGGCGCCCGGTTGCCGGGATCAGTTCCGGGATCAGTTCCGGTAGCCTGGATCCAGCCGGTCCATCTTCCGCATGAGCGCCGGCCAGGCGAGCATGTTGCCCACCAGCTTCAGCCCCTCGCGGCCCTGGCTGGCCGCCTTCTCGGGCGTGCCCTGCGGCGGGTGGTTCACATGCTCGACACTTGCCGCAAGCGTGAGCACCTGCGCCTGGCAGGCGCGTTCGAGAAAATACATGCGGATGAAGGCCTCGCCCACCGTCTCGCCCACGGTCAGCGTACCATGGTTTCTCAGGATCATCGCGTTCTTCGCACCCAGGTCGGCCACCAGCCGCTCGCGCTCGTCGAGGTCGGTCGCCACCCCCTCGTAGTGGTGGTAGGCAACCTC
Organism: Sphingomonadaceae bacterium; assembly: GCA_046719675.1. Classification (GTDB taxonomy): domain Bacteria; phylum Pseudomonadota; class Alphaproteobacteria; order Sphingomonadales; family Sphingomonadaceae; genus Thermaurantiacus. Next base: position 2,233 of record JBDNCK010000207.1, read on the forward strand.
GTCGCGGATCAGCATGGCCGTCTGGGTCAGCGGCATCAGCCCGTCTGCCATGGCCGAGACCGCCTGCCCGTGCGGCGTGTGCAGATGCATGACGGCATGGGCATCCTCGCGCGCCATGTGGATGGCGGAATGGATGGTGAAGCCGGCCGGGTTGGTGAGATAGGGCGTTTCCATCACGGGCTGGCCCTCGACATCGATCTTGACCAGGCTGGAGGCCGTGATCTCGTCGAACATGAGGTTGTAGGGATTGATCAGGAAATGATGCTCGGGTCCCGGCACGCGGACCGAGAGATGGGTGAAGATGAGATCGTCCCACCCGTAATGCGCGACCAGCCGGTAGGCGCAGGCAAGGTCCACGCGGAGCTTCCATTCCTCGTCCGAGACATGCGCCCGCACATCGTCGGGGGCCTTCCGTTGCGTTGCCATCCTCAATCCTCCCGCTTGGCCAGCGCCGGGGTCCCGCGCCGGCAGGCATCCGAACAATAGCGCACCTCGTCCCAGTCGCGCGCCCATTTTTTCCGCCAGACGAACGGGCGCCCGCAATGGGCGCAGGTCTTCGTCGGCAGGTCTGCCTTGCGACGCATGCGCGGCATGGGAAGGGCTTGCCCGGCCTGACGCACAACTGCAACGGTTTCCGGGCTAGGAGGGACGACATGTCCATGCTGTTCGATCGTCGCACTGCGCTCGTGGGCGCGGGTGCCCTGCTGCTTCCGGTGCGCGGGTTCGCGCAGGCGCCTGCTGCCGGCTTCACCCATGGCGTTGCCAGCGGCGAGCCGGGGCCGACGTCGATGCTCTTCTGGACCCGCTTCGTGAACGGAACGGGCCGGGCGCAGGAGCTGGAGCTCGAGATCTCCACGTCGCCGCGCATGAGCAGGCCGTTTGCGCGGGTGAACCTGGTGGCGGATCCGGCCAACGACTGGTGCGCCAAGACAGTGGTCGGCGGCCTCGCGCCCGGAACGACCTATTATTATCGCTTTTCCGGTCCGGGCCGGACGCGCTCGATGGTGGGGCGCACGAAGACCCTGCCCGAGGGCAATGCCGCCCTGTTCCGCATCGGGCTCTTTTCCTGCTCGAACCTCCCCTTCGGCTGGTTCAACGGCTATGGCCATGCGGCAGCTGCCGACGACATCGACCTCGTCGTCCATGTCGGCGACTATATCTATGAGTATGCGCGCGGCACCTACCCGGCACCCGAGCAGATGGTGGCCGGACGGGTGCTCGAGCCCGCCGGCGAGACGATCCAGCTTGCCGATTACCGCACCCGCTACGCCGCCTATCGCGCGGACGCCGACCTTCAGGCCCTGCACGCGCTGTTTCCCGCCGTTACCACCTGGGATGATCATGAGATCGCCAACGACGCCTGGCAGGGCGGGGCGGAGAATCACGATCCCTCCAAGGGCCCGTGGGAAGCGCGGCTGGCAGCAGCCCGCAAGGCCTATCGCGAATGGATGCCCGTCTCGGATGCAGCCTATGCCCGCTACGACATCGGCCGGCTGGCAGCGCTCTACCGCCTCGATACGCGGGTGGAAGGCCGCGACGAGCAGCTGGACCTGATGGCCGCGCTCAGGGGCGCACCCGACATGGGGGCAGCCCTTGTCCGCTTCCGCGACGAGCAGTGGATGGCAGGCAACCGCCAGCTTCTGGGCGCCAGGCAGGAGCAGTGGCTGTTCCAGCACATGGCCGAAGCCGCAAGGGCCGGCATGCGCTGGCAGGTGCTGGCGCAGCAGGTGATCATGGGCAATCTGCGCACGCCTGCCGATGCCGCGAAGCTGCTGCCGCCCGAGCCGGACCCGCGCGTGAAGGCGCTGGTGGAAGCCGGCGCGGCGGCCGCGCGCGTCGGCCTGCCGCTCAACTTCGACGCCTGGGACGGATACCCGGCCGCGCGTGCCCGGCTGCTGGCGGCCGCGCAGAAGAATGCGGCCAACCTCGTGGTGCTGGCCGGCGACAGCCACAATGCCTGGGGCTTTGACCTGGTCAACGACGGCCGGCCGGCAGGGGTGGAATTCGCCACTCATTCGGTCACCT
>JBDNCK010000208.1:0-4243 GCA_046719675.1 Sphingomonadaceae bacterium
CCAGCGCACCGCGCGCCAGTCCGGCCCGATGCCGGTGGGGGTGTGGCACAGCCACCCGGGTGGCAGCCCGCAGCCCAGCGCGTGGGACGCCGCCGGCGTCACCGACCCGGAATGGGTCTGGCTGATCGCCGCGGGCGACATGCTGGCCGCCTTCCTGCCCGATGCCAGCCAGCCGGATGGCTTCCGGCCGCTTCCCATCCTCGACGGCAGCGCCGCTTCCCTGTAGCGGCCTCTCGCATGGCACGCGGCACCATCCTCTGGTTCGACACGGCGCGCGGCTATGGCTTCATCCGCCCCGACCTCGGCCCACGGGACGTGTTCCTGCATGTCTCGGCGACGGCCGAGGGACCGGAAGCCCTGGTTCCGGGCGCACCGGTCGACTTCGAGCTGGTGCAGACGGGCGACGGCCGCCTCGTTGCCCGCCGGGTGCTCATCCTCGGCCGGGCGAATCCGTCTTGAGCGGTTCGGCAGATCCCGCAGCCCTGGTCGCCCGCCGCATGGGGCACGATCTCGCCGCCCCGCTGGGCGCGCTCCAGATGGGCCTCGAGCTCGGGCCGGAGCCCGACCCGGTGGCGCGCGAGGCGCTGGCCCAGGCCATCGCGCGACTCGAGGCCTTCCGGGAGCTGTTCGGCAACGACCCGGACACGCCGCTTGATGCCCGGCATGTCCGTGCCCTCCTGCCGCAGGACGCGTCGTTCGCAGCGCACCCCTCGCTGCCGCCGCGGCTCGTGCGCGCCGGCGCAGCGCTTGCCATCGATCTCGCAGCCCACGTGGGCCCGCCCGCGATGCTCCGGCTGGAACCGCAGGACGGCGGCGGCGCCCTGGTGATCGACGGCAACCTCGCACCCCTGCCGGCCTCGCTTGCCGCCGTTCTGGCCGGAGCCGATGCCACCGAGCCGCGCCACGCTGCTGCGGCGCTGTGTGTGCGTCTGGCCGGACCGGTCCGGTGCGCCGGCGCGACCTTCCTCCTCGCCTGACGCGCGCCCGATGCGGCCCCTGCACATGCTGATGATGCTGGGCGTGTGCACGCTCTGGGCCGGCAACATGATCGCCATCAAGGAATCGGTGGACGCCATCCCGCCGCTGCTTGCCGTGGCACTCCGCTATGCCCTCATCCTTCCCGTCTGCCTGCCCTTCCTGGCCGTGCTCCGCCCCGCGCCCGGCGAGTCAGGGCCAGGCCGCATGCGCTACGCGCTCGGGGCCGCGCTGTTCCTCGCGCTGTCCTTCGGGCTGGGCGCAGTCTCCTTCTGGCTCGCCACCAACATCTCGGCGCTGGCGATCGCCGGCCAGCTCGGGGTGCCCTTCAGCCTGCTGCTGGCCATCGCCTTTGCCGGCGAGCGGATCCAGTGGCGCCGCACGCTCGGAATCGTCATGGCGTTTGCAGGGGTTGCCGTCCTCGTCTTCGATCCGCGCGTCTTCGACGAACGCTGGGCGCTGCTGCTCACCGTGCTCGCCGCGTTCACCTGGGCGGTTTCCACCATGCTCCTGCGCAACCTGCCCGGCGTGCATGTGCTGAACCTGATGGGCTGGCAGGGTCTCGTGGCCCTGCCGCTGCTGCTCGCCGGCAGCCTGCTGCTCGAGCCAGGCGCCTTCGAGGCCGCCCGCCATGCGCCGCTTTCGGCCTGGGCCTGGATCGGCTATTCCGGCCTCCTGTCGACCCTCGTCGGCCATGCCGGCATGGCCTGGATGCTGCAGCGCTACCCGGTGACGACCATCACACCGCTCACGCTGCCTACGCCCTTCCTTGCGGTCGTGGCCGCAACGCTCTTCTATGACCTTCCCGTCACCTGGCCAATGATCGTCGGCGGCGCCCTCACGCTCGGCGGGGTTGCCATCATCGCCCTGCGCTCGGCAAGGTTCAGGGCGCAATGAGCTTCACCGTCTCCTGGCGTCCCTCGCCCAACCATGACGAACGGCGCGCCGCCGTGCGGTTCCTGATGCTCCACTACACCGGGATGGAGCGGGCGTCGGAAGCCCTCGACTGGCTGTGCAACCCGGAGTCCCGGGTCTCTGCCCACTGGTTCATCGACACGGACGGCACGGTCACCCAGATGGTGGCGGAAAGCCGCCGGGCATGGCACGCCGGGCGCGGCATGTTCCGCGGGGTGACCGACATGAACAGCGCCTCGGTCGGCATCGAGCTGCACAATCCCGGCCATGAATGGGGCTATCGGCCCTTCCCGCGCCGGCAGATGGAGGCCTGCCTGTGGCTGGTCGGCGAAATCGTTGCGCGCCACCGTATCGACCGCGCCGATGTCATCGGCCATTCCGATTTCGCCCCCACGCGCAAGGACGATCCGGGCGAAAGGTTCGACTGGGGGCTGCTTGCCGCACATGGCCTTGCCCTCGCCCGGCCGGCGCGCCTGCTGCCCGACCCGGGCTGGGAAGACGCCGCCTTCCTCGCGGCGCTGGCGCGCTTCGGCTATGATGTCGCCGACCCGCAGGCCGCCGTGCGTGCCTTTCAGCGCCGCTTCCGCCAGGCACGCGTCGATGGCGCCGTCGACGGCGAAACGCGCGCCATCCTTGCCACCCTGCTGCGCGACGAGGCCGCGCGCCAGGCCTCCGGGAACCTCCCGGAGCCGCCCGGAAGCCCCTAGAACTTGAAGCCGGGTGGCAGCGGCAGGCCCGACATCATCTCCCGCATCATTGCCTGCGCGGCCTGATCGGCCTTGGCGCGGGCGTCGTTGAAGGCTGCGACCACAAGATCTTCCGTCATTTCCTTGCTGTCTGGCGTGAGGAGGCTCGGATCGATCTCCAGCTTCACGATCCGGCCCTTGGCCGATGCCACCACCTTCACCAGGCCCCCGCCCGATGTGCCTTCCACTTCCACCCGGTCGAGGGCTGCCTGGGCCTTTTCCATCCCGGCCTGGGCATCGCTTGCCATCTTCAGGATTTCCTCGATGCTGGTCATGCCGCTTCCTCCTCTTCATGGCCGCGCACCGCGACCAGCCTGCCTTCGGGAAAGGCGTCGAGCAGCGCCCGGACCGTCGGGTCGGCAAGGGCTGCCGCGCGCGCCTGTGCTGCCCGCGCGTCTGCCTCGTCCTGGAGCGTCGCGCCGCGACCAACGCCGATCTCCACCTGCCACGCCTCCCCCGTCCACTGCGAAAGCCGCGCCGAGACGCTGGCCGCGAAGTCGCGCGGGAGGGCCGCGGTCGCCACGAGGGTGATGGCCCCGGGCGCGAACGCCTCGCAGGCGACCTTGTCGTGCAGAAGCCGCGCCAGAAGCGGCTCGTTGTTGGCCTCGAACAGGCGCACCACTGCCTCGAAATCGGCCGGCGTGCGCGGCCTTCCTGTTGCCTGCCGGGGCGCAGGCGCCGCCGCGCCGCCTTCCAGCATCGCTGCCAGCTCCTCCGGCCCGGGCAGGCCGGCGGCATGGACAAGGCGCAGGATCGCCATGTCGAGCGCGTCTGCGGGCTGGGGTGCTGCCGCCACTTCCCCATGGCCCTTCAGCAGCAGCTGCCACAGCCGGTGCAGCGCCGAAAAGGAGAGCCCGTCGAGCGCGGGGGCGAGCAGCACCCGGTCTCCTTCGGGAAGGGCCGGATCCAGGCCCCCGCCCACCTTCGCCAGGGTCAGCTGATGGACGAGATCGAGCAGGTCGCGCAGCACCGCCAGCGGCTCCACCCCCGCGGCATGCGTTGCCGCCACCTCGGCAAGCGCCCGCGCCGGGTCCGCCTCGAGGATGGCCAGCAGCAGCCTGACCGTGCGGCCACGCTCGGCCAGCCCCAGCATGTCGCGCACGGCAGCCGCCGTGACCTGCCCGCTGCCCATGGCGATTGCCTGGTCGAGGATGGAAAGCCCGTCGCGCACGCTGCCCTCGGCAGCGCGCGCAACCAGGTGCAGCGCCTCGGGTTCGGCCGCCACGCCCTCGGCTGCTGCCACCGCGGCAAAATGCGCCTCCAGCCGCTCCAGCGGCACGCGCTTGAGGTCAAAGCGCTGGCAGCGCGAGAGAATGGTGGCCGGCACCTTCTCGACTTCGGTCGTCGCGAGGATGAACTTCACATGCGGCGGCGGCTCTTCCAGGGTCTTCAGAAGCGCGTTGAAGGCATTCTTCGACAGCATATGGACTTCGTCGATGATATAGACCTTGTAGCGCGCCGACACGCTCGCATAGCGGACCGACTCGATGATCTCGCGCACATCGTCCACGCCGGTGTTCGATGCCGCGTCCATCTCGATCACGTCGATGTGCTGGCCGGCAGCGATGCCGGTGCAGGCGTCGCACTGGCCGCAGGGGCTGGCAGAT
>JBDNCK010000209.1:0-4233 GCA_046719675.1 Sphingomonadaceae bacterium
ATCGGACCACCCCGCTGCCAATATCCTGATCGCGATCCAGTCATTGCGACTTGCGGCCATGCTGGCCGACAAGCGCCTAGATGACAACACACTGCGGGAGACCCCGCGAATGCACGGCATTCGGCCAATCATCCCGCCACGCGCGAACAGGCGGGCGCCCGAGCACCTCCATGACCGACGCTACCGAGACCGAAACCGCACCGAGCGCATGTTCGTTATCCCGAACTAACAGCGTCGCGTCGCAACCGGCTACGACACGACCGCCTGATCCTTCTCCAGTTTCCTCAACCTCGCCGCCGTCCGCCTGTGGCTGGAGTCACTTGTCAACATGGCCTAACTTCATGTTTCGTCAACCGAATTTCTGATACTTACATCTCTGACGATACCCATCCAGGACACGAGGCGAATGTCATCAGGTGTGATAGGGGGTAGAACTGGGGGCTGCGAAAAGGGAGGCAGGCCGCTGTCCTTGATTTTTCGCACCAGATCCAAGGTCTTTGCAGCTCCCTGCAGCTCCTCATTGGCGAACCATTCGCGCAGCTGCATCTCCTCCCGCCGCGGCCAGGGGGCCTCCAATATATCGAGGGCTGTCTGGACGTCTTGGGCTTCGCCATCCGGTGGGGGGTTTTGGCGGATGAAATCCGCCACCCTCAAGTTCAACGGTCGAACCTTTGGCTGTAGGTTGGCCGGGTCGGTCTCTGCCATCCAGGCCTCGTGCACCGAGGCCCGCGCCACCTCCCACAGGTCGAACACATTTGCCGCGAGTTCCTCCGGCACAAAACGCTCCGTTGTCGGCTCACATTCGATTATCCGAAGGCAGCGACCGAGCTCACGATGCAAAGGCCGCTCAGGGTCGTAAGACCAGCTGGGGGAGCATGGAACGAACCGGAGATACGTCCGATCCCCTACCGCAGCGCAGAAGAAAACCCCCTGCTCCTTTCCTTTCACCATGCCCGATCCGATGCCCATGGGCAGTGTCTGGATCCGTGATCCACCAGCCCTCAAGGCTTTGCGGAGCGTCTGGCGATACTCCTCCCCTGTCTGGCCGGCACTCCCGGAGAGACCCCGCTCGAAAAGGGTCGGATCCTCAGCAAGCAGTCGCTCGATCTCCTCCCGGGTCTCCGCAAACACCTGGGAGCCGCCAGCCGCCCCTTCCACCGGCGCCACAACGCCAACGCTTGCCGCCGCCAGCGCGATCTTCTGCAGAATACGCTGCTCCAGGTTCAGAAGGGCATCCAGCCGGTCGGCCGGGAAGATGGTGCGCAGGAATACCTGTGCGTGCGGGCTGCCGATGCGGTCGATCCGGCCGTGGCGCTGCACCATCCGCATCGGGTTCCAGGGGATGTCATAGTTGACGATGTGGCGGCACTGCTGGAGGTTAACGCCTTCTGCCAAGACGTCCGTCGTGATCAGCAGGTCGAACCGGTCATCCGGGACCACCGCCTCTGATGAGATGGGCGCGAAGCCTTCCACTGCCGTCTTGCGGCTGATCTCATCTTCGTCGACGTCGACGGAGCCCGCCACGGCCACGATTCGATCGGCATAGATCCGAAGGTCCGGATCGGTGCGGCAGATCTCAGCGAGTGCCTTGCGCAAATACTCGACCGTATCGGCGAAGAAGGAGAAGATCAGGACCTTCCGCCTTTGCCGGGCATCGTCCTCGCTGGTCGCTTCAATCTCGGCCTCCGCCGCAATTTCCTTCAACGCCTGAACCAGGGCTTGAAGCTTCGGGTCGTTTTGGGGTCCGACCAAGGCGATTTTGGCCGAGATGCCCTTCAAGGTTTCAAGATCGCGCTCGACGGCCTGATTGAGGCTCGGGACGTCATAGGAGGCCGCATCTTCCACCTCGTGCTTCGACAGCAGGGTGTCCACGTCATCGTCGGTTGCCGCGAGGTCCTGCAGGAAGCGTGTGTTCACCACATGCCCCTGGTCCAGCAGTTCCAGGAAATCTTCGTGCTGCCTGATCAGCTTCGCCAGCGTCCGACCAAAGGCGGGGGTGGAGGATTCGAACCGCTTCAGAAGGCCTGAACGCAACAGCCCCACCGTAGCCGCAGCGCGGGCGCGTTCCTCCTGGTCCCCGAGGTCCAGCCGCTTCGGATAAAGCGCGGGGGCGTACCGGGCGAACGTCAGGGCCTGGGGGTTCCCTGCGTCGAGCTCGTCCGGGTCGAGCGCGGCTTCCACCAGGTCGAACAGCTCCGGCATGGGCGCGGTCAACGGGTAGCGCACCGTGACAGGCTTCGGCTCCGGGAAGACGATCGTCATCGTCCGCCCGGCGAAGGTGATGGTGTCGCCGCCATAGTGCTTCTTCACGAAATGGCGGGTGCGCTTCACCGTCGTCGCATCGATCACCGGAAACAGCAGGTCGGGCGACAGCTTATCCGGCTCCTCCCGGGCGGCTTCCTCGAACCGCTCCCGGATCGAGAGGATCCCCCGATCCGCCAGGAAGCTGTCCTGCCGGATGAAGTAGCGGATCAGGTTGAACAGGTCCCAAAGTGAGTTGTTGACCGGGGTTGCCGTCAACAGCAGCACATCGCGCCGCTGGCCCCAACGCAGCCTCCGGAGCACCCTCGCGCGGGTGGGCGTGTCGGGGTTGCGATAGTTATGGGCCTCGTCCACCACCACCAGCTGGTATTCGTCCAGCGGTCGTTTCAACTTGTCCTGGAAGAGGTCAGGGGCTGACAAGGCGATCTGGCGATCGATCGCAAGCTCTTCATAGGAGACGCACTCAACGTCCATCAGAAAGTTGTTGCTGCGAAACTTGGCCCAGGTGGTATCCCGCAGCTGGGCTGGGCAGATCAGGAGCGTCCGCAGCCGCCGCGCCTTGTAGATCCGCAGGATTTCGCCGGCGATGAAGGTCTTTCCCAGGCCCACCTCGTCGGCAACGATGGCGCCTCCATTTTCCGCCATCAGGCGCATTGCCCGGGCGACGCCGTGTTTCTGGAAGGTGGTCAGTGGCAGGCCGGCATCATCCTCCTGCTCCTGCGCCACTTCTGAACCATAGATGCGCCAGAGAACGCGCAGATAGATCTCCCAGGGGGTATATTCCGCGAACACCTCTTCCAAGAGGGCCGCAAGGTCGACCGGAACGGCCTCGTCCCAAAGCCTTTCGAACCACGCCAATGCCTGACCGTGGATTGGCGCATCGAAACGGCCCAGGTTGAGTTCGAGGTTCTTGGTGACCCCGGCCCGGGTGAGGTTGGAAGAGCCTGCGATCACGCCCGCGCCGTCCGCATAGGCCCCTTGGCGCGGCGACAGGATATAGGCCTTGGCGTGCATGAAGGCCTTCTCGTAGCGGCGCACTTCCATGCTGCCAGCACGGAGCACGTCGATCAGCTTCCGGAGCGAAGCGCGGCCGGCCTTCGTAAAGGGGAAGTTGTCGCGCTCGTGCCGCAGCCCTGCGTCGAGCTCGGCCAGCCCTTCCCGGATCAACCGCTTCTGGAAGGCGGCCTCTGTCTCGTCGAGCCGGCGCTGCAGTGGCTTGGCATCATGCGGCGGCTCGGCACCGATCATCAGGCGGATACGCTCCAGATTCTCCAGATGGTCGGCGATCTGGGCAAAGCCGGCTGGGCTGAAGTAGGCCGAGGCGATATCCAGCCGCGCCGGGCGTTCGGCTACCTCGCGAACAATGCCGTCGCGCGGGATGCCGTCCCGCAGCGCCCGCGTCAGTACGGCTGCCAGGGTGTTGCCATCGAGATTGTCGATGAAGTCGAAGTTCAGCTCGGTCATGGCTCAGTCAGACAGGTGCGGGATCAGGTGGCGGTAGGCCGCCGCTGTCTCGCTGTGGGCTTCGAAGTGGCGCATCACCGCGGCGAGCCGGGGCGCATAATCCCACCCTTCGTGGAAGGTTTCGAAGATGTGGGTCAGTTGATCGGCGGTCAGCCCATAGAGGTGGGCGACCACTGCTTCGAGGTCGTCGATCATGTCCTGCTTCTGGTCAGCCGGCAGAGGCCCGACTTCGACACCGACGGCCGCCGCCCAGTCTGCAAAGCGGTCGTCTGGGCACGCAAGCCTGCCGGACAGATTCACGCACCGCTGCCAGAGCGGGTGTTCGCGGGGTGGGCGAGGCACAGGTAAGGGATTGAACACAAAGAAGTTCACATGAGTCTCGACATAGCGTCGAGCAAACCAGTCCAGTGAAATGCTGCACAGCACCCCCAACAGGAATGCTTGATCGTGCTCGTCGCCGCGCGGCCACAGGAGGTACGGAGCAGCGTTGGTAAGGAACACCTTTGG
>JBDNCK010000210.1:0-4230 GCA_046719675.1 Sphingomonadaceae bacterium
GCCCGCGATGGCACGCTCAGGCTCGAGGAGCCGCAGGGCGGCACCTTCACCATCTCCAACGGCGGCGTGTTCGGTTCGCTGCTCTCCACCCCCATCCTCAACCCGCCGCAGTCCGGCGTGCTCGGCATGCACCGGATCGAGGAGCGGCCGGTGGCGGTCGGCGGCGCGGTCGTCATTCGCCCGATGATGTATCTGGCGCTTTCCTACGACCATCGCCTGATCGACGGGCGCGAGGCCGTCACCTTCCTCGTCCGGGTCAAGGAGGCGCTCGAGGATCCGACCCGCCTGCTGATCGACCTCTAGGAGATTCCCGATGGCCGACTATGATGTGCTGGTGATCGGCGGCGGGCCGGGCGGCTATGTCGCGGCCATCCGCGCGGCGCAGCTGGGCCTCAGGGTCGCCTGCGCGGAAAAGCGCGCAACGCTTGGCGGCACCTGCCTCAACGTCGGCTGCATCCCGTCCAAGGCCCTGCTCCATGCCTCCGAGCTCTATGACGAGGCCGCAAGCGGCGCGCTTGCGAAATTCGGCATCGGGATCAAGGGGGTGGAGCTTGATCTTGCGACCATGCGAAAGGAGAAGGACAAGGCCGTCAAGGAGCTGACCGGCGGTATCGACTTCCTCTTCCGCAAGAACAAGGTGACCTGGCTCAAGGGCGAGGCCGCCTTCGAGTCGCCCGGGCGGGTGCGCGTGGGCGAGGAGACGGTGACAGCCGACCATGTCGTGATCGCAACCGGCTCGGAGGTTGCCTTTCCGCCGGGTCTCGCGGCGGATGGCGAAGTCGTCATCACGTCCACCGAGGCGCTCGACCTCAAGGCGGTGCCAAGGCATCTGGTGGTGGTGGGCGGCGGCTATATCGGGCTCGAGATGGGCTCCGTGTGGCGGCGGCTCGGGGCCAAGGTGACGGTGGTCGAATACATGCCCTCGATTGTGCCGGCGATGGACGCGGACATCGCGGCCGAATTCGCGAAGATCCTGAAGCGGCAGGGAATGGTGCTGAAGACCGGCACGAAGGTGACGGCCATCGCGCGCAAGGGAAAGACGGCAACCGTCTCCATCTCGCCGGCCGAGGGCGGCGAATCCGAGACGCTGGAGGCCGATTGCGTGCTGCTCGCCGTCGGCCGGCGGCCCAACACCGATGGCCTGGCGCTGGCGAAGGCGGGCGTCGAGACGAACGATCGCGGCCAGATCCCCGTCGATTCCCGGTTCCGCACCAATGTGGCGCACATCCGCGCCATCGGCGATGTGATCCCGGGACCGATGCTGGCGCACAAGGCCATGGACGAGGGCCATGCGGTCGCCGAATGGATCGCCGGCCGCACCGGCCATGTGAACCCGGCGGTGATCCCGGCCGTCGTCTATACCATGCCCGAAGCAGCCAGCGTCGGCCTCACCGAGGCCGAGGCGAAGGCCAGGGGCCATGAGGTGCGGGTGGGAAGCTTCCCCTTCCTTGCCAACAGCCGCGCCAAGACCAACCGCGACACCGAAGGGTTCGTGAAGATCATCGCCGATGCCGCAACCGACCGGGTGCTGGGGGTTCACATCCTCAACCGCATGGCCGGCACCATGATCGCGCAGGCGGCACAGGCGATGGAGTTCGGCGCCAGCTCCGAGGACATCGCGCTGACCTGCCACGCCCACCCCACCCACAGCGAGGCGGTGAAGGAAGCAGCGATCGCCGTGCGCGGGCCGGCGCTGCACATCTAGGGCGCGAGGCCCTTCGAGGGCCACAATGTCGCAGCCTCCGGGAAACTGAGCGCCACTCAAGAAACCGCTAGAAGCCGTTCGCGGCCGATGCTATCTTCGAGTCGCACTCAAATTGCGAGTGGCGAGTCTCGGGGTAGGCCATGCGCGCAAGCGGGCGTCTTCTCTCTTTGCTGTTCGCCTGCGGCCTTGCCGTCCTTGTCGCCGGCTGCTCGGACGCCCAGGGCGGCAAGCCGCCGCCCGGGGAACCGGAGGCCATTGCCGTTCGCCTGATCGAGGTCGGGGCGGCCCCGGATTCGCAGGTGATCCGGGCTGCCGGCACGGTGCGCTTCCGGCAGGAAACGCCGCTTGCCTTCTGGGTGCCAGGGCGCGTGGCAGGCGTTGCCGTGAGGCCAGGCGATCGCGTTCCTGGCGGTGCGCTTCTGGCAACGCTTGATGCGCGCACCATCGACAGCGACGTGGCGGCAGCAGCCGCCGACCTTGCACGCGCGCGGGCCGAAGTGGCGCGGCAGGAAGCGCTGCTGGAAAAGGGATGGGTTGCCCAGGCGCGGGTGGATCAGGCGCGTGCCGGCGCACGGGCAGCAGAAGCAGCGCTCGAGCGGGCGCGCTTTGCGCAGGCCAATGCGCGGATCCGCGCCCCGGCTGACGCGGTCGTGCTGGCGCGTCTCGTCGAGCCGGGCCAGACGGTCGCGGCAGGCGAGCCTGCCCTGGTGCTGGGGGAAGTGCGCAGCGGTCATGTGCTGCGGGTGCCGCTGACTGCTGCCCAGGCGGCGGGCCTTGCTCCGGGCATGGCCGCCGAGGTGGATTTTCCCGATGCTGCTGCCCCTGCCATGGCCGGCCGGATCCTCGAGATTGCCGGTCGGGCGGATGAGCGCACCGGGACCTTCCAGCTGGAAATCGCGCTGCCAGCCGATCCCGCCCTGCGCTCGGGCCTCATCGGAGAAGCGCGGATTGCCCGGCCGAAGGGAAAGGCAGCGGCTCCCGCCCTGCGGGTTCCGGCAACCGCCCTGTTTGCGGCAAGGGGCGGTGACGCGTTCGTGTGGAAACATGATCCGGCCAGGGGCGAGGTGCAGCCCGTGCTCGTGCGCACGGGCGAGGTCGGCGCCGATGGAGTCGAGATCCGCTCGGGCCTTGCCGCAGGCGACCGCATCGTCGCTGCTGGTGTCGATCGGCTGACCGCGGGCGCGCGGGTTGCCGTTGCCGGACGCTGACAGGCTCATGAACCGCCTGATCGCCGCCGCCATCGAGCGCTGGCAGGTGACGCTTGTTGCCTTTGGCCTTCTGGCTGCCCTCGGGCTGCAGGCCTTCCTCGCCATTCCCCGCTCGGTCGATCCGCATTTCAAGGTCCCGGTGGTGCTGGTCCTCGTGCTGCAGCCGGGAGCCGATCCGTCCGACATGGAGCAGGCAGTCGCCAAGCCGATCGAGGACGTGCTTTCGGGCCTCGACAACGTGCGCGAGATCCAGTCGCGCTCGTCGGACGGCCAGGCCGTGATCACCGCCGAGTTCAGCTGGGAGAGCGATCCCGACCGCGACTATGACGAGGCGGTCCGCGAAGTGAACGCCATCCGGCCGAACCTTCCCGAAGGCATAAGGCTGCTCGAATTCCGCCGCTTCCGCACCACCGAGGCCGTTGTCGCCCAATATGCCATCGTCTCCGAGACGGCGTCGGACCGGCGGATGGAAAAGGTGGGCAAGGACCTGCGGGAGGCCTTCCAGCGCGTGCCCGGGGTGAGGGCGGCCGTGACCTGGGGCGCGCCGCAGCCGGAAGTGCGGGTGACGGTCGATCTCGGGCGGCTGAAGGAGCTGAATCTGCCGCTGACCGCCGTCACCGATTCGCTTGCCCTTGCCGGCGCCGACCTGCCGCCAGGCGCCGTCCGCTCGGGCGAACAGCGCTTCAACCTGCGCGCCGGCGGCGCCTTCCGGTCGCTTGCCGAGGTGGCAGCCGTGCCCATCCGCGCCGAGGGCGGGCGCGCCCTGACAGTGGGCGACGTGGCGCAGGTGGAGTGGGCGGCCGGAGAGTGCAGCCATGTGACGCGGTTCAATGGCGAACGCGCGATCTGGGTGACGGCCACCCAGAAGGACGGCGAGAATGTGCTCGATGTCGAGAAGGGGCTGGCGAAGGCTGCGGCCGACTATGCCACCCGGCTTCCGCCCGACATGCGGCTTGAACGCGCCTTCGACCAGAGCCAGGACGTGCGCGCAAAGCTCGGGATCCTTGCCCGCGACTTCTCGATTGCGCTGTTCCTGGTGCTGCTGACCCTGCTGCCGCTGGGGCCGCGGGCGTCCGTCATCGTCATGATGTCGATCCCGTTGAGCCTTGCCATCGGCGTGCTCGTCGTCTCGCTTCTGGGCTACACGCTCAACCAGATTGTCATCACCGGCTTCATCGTGGCGCTCGGCCTGCTGGTGGATGATTCAATCGTGGTCGTGGAGAATATCGCCCGCCACCTGCGCATGGGCTACACGCGGGCAGCAGCGGCACTGGCCGGCACGCAGCAGATTGCTGTTGCCGTCATCGGATCGACGGC
>JBDNCK010000211.1:0-4229 GCA_046719675.1 Sphingomonadaceae bacterium
AAGAGGACATGATCTTTTCGGGCGAGGTGCGCCGTGCCGCCCATGCCGAACTGCGCCTGAAGGAAGCCGCCAAGCTGGGGTTCACCCGCGCCCTCGTGCCGGTGGGTACCAGGGGCGTGGGCGGCCTTGAGGCGCAGCCCTGCGGCACCGTCGCAGCGCTCGTCGACCGCATCGCGCGACGCTGAAGCCCTTCCGGTCGGGCGCCTGCCCCTGTAGAGGCCAGAGCATGCCGCCGCTGACCGGGTTCGATTATGTCGTGCTGACGCTCGTCGGCCTGTTCCTTCTCGTCGGCCTTGCGCGGGGTCTGGTGACAGAGGCGCTCTCGCTTGCCGCCTGGGTTGCAGCCGCGATCGCCGTGCGCCTGTTCCACCAGCCGGTGACCGGGATCCTCGCGCCCAACACCGGCGGCGAGGCATCGGCTGCCATCCTTGCCTTTCTGCTGCTGTTCTTCGGCACGCTGCTCGTCGGCCGGCTGCTGGCAGCCACGGTGGGGCGCGCCTCGCGCGAAAGCCTGCTCGGGCCGTTCGACCGTGTGGCAGGCGCAGGCTTCGGCGCTGCCAAGGGTGCGATCCTTGCCACCGTTCTCTTCATGCTCGTCCAGTTCACCACCGGCTACTTCGACCCGCGGCGGGAATCGCCGGAATGGCTGACGCGAAGCGCCAGCGCTCCCTTCCTCACACTTGCTGCTGCCACCATGATCGACTGGATGGAGGAGGCCAAGAAGGTGGAGTTTCCGACCTTCAGCCTGCCAGAGGGCCACCCGCCCATCCCGCCCGGCATGGCGCCGCCGCGCCCCGGCCATGGCCGCCCGCAGGCCGAGCAGGGCTATCTGCCGGAAGACAATCGCCGGCTCCAGGAACTGATCGAGAAGGGCGAGGCCGTCGACCTGTGACGCAGCTGCGCCTCTGGAACACGGCGACCCGGCAGAAGGAGGTGTTCGAGCCCCGGCCGGGCAAGCCTGTCACCATGTATGTCTGCGGCCCCACCGTCTATGGCCGTGCCCATATCGGCAACGCGCGGGCTGCCGTCGTCTTCGATGTGCTCTTCCGCCTGCTGCGCCACCTCCATGGCGCGGAGCGCGTGCGCTATGCGCGCAACTTCACGGACATCGACGACAAGATCATGGACCGCGCCGTCGCCGAGAACCGCACCCCCGAATCCGTCGCCCGCGAGTTCGAGGCCGCCTACCGCGAGGACATGGCAGCGCTCGGCTGCCTCGAGCCGACCTTCACGCCGCGCGCGACCGAACATGTCGAGGGCGCGCATGGCATGATTGCGATGATCGCAGCGCTGGTGGACAGGGGCATCGCCTATGCGGCGGAAGGCCATGTGCTGTTCGAGGTGGCGAAGTTTCCCGGCTATGGCAGCCTCTCGCGCCGCCCGATGGACGAGATGGTGGCTGGCGCACGGGTCGAGGTCGCCCCCTACAAGCGGGGTCCGGCCGACTTCGTGCTGTGGAAACCCTCGCGCGCCGATCAGCCCGGCTGGGACAGCCCCTGGGGGCGTGGCCGGCCCGGCTGGCACATCGAATGCTCGGCCATGATCCGTGCCGTCCTCGACGAGGAGACGATCGACATCCACGGCGGCGGCCTCGATCTCGTCTTCCCGCACCACGAGAATGAGCAGGCGCAAAGCTGCTGCGCGCTCGGCACCGACCGGCTTGCCCGCATCTGGATGCACAACGGCTTCCTGCAGATGGGCGAGGCGAAGATGTCGAAGTCGATTGGCAACATCGTGACCCCGCGCGAGCTGCTCGATGCCGGCTGGCCGGGCGAGGCGATCCGCCTGGCGCTGCTGTCCGCCCATTATCGCCAGCCGCTGGTGTGGACGGACCGCCTGCTCGAGCAGTCCAGAGCCCAGCTCGACCGCCTCTATCGCCAGGGCAAGGCCGGGGCAGCTGTTGCCGCGCCGCTGCTCGACGATCTCAACACGCCCGAAACGCTTGCCCGCCTGCCCGACGGCGCAGCCGTGCTCGGGCTGCTGGGAACCGCGGACTGGTTCACCGCCGGCGCCGATGCCGCGGCCGTGGAAGACGAACTTGCCCGCTATCGCGCCGCGCGCGCCGCCAGGGACTGGGCGACGGCGGATTCCATCCGCGCGAGGCTGGATGCGGACGGGATTGCGATCTCGGTCGCCAAGGACGGCACGACCAGCTGGCGAAGGAAGTAGAAGCGAGGGCCTGAGGCCCTCGCGCACCCCGGCGACGTTCGGTCGCGCGTTCGCCCACGGGCAGCAGGCGCAGGCGAGGTCCCCTCCCCCGCTTTTCTTTTCGCGCGCATCCGCCCATATCGGCGCGCGTGGATGCGCCCCTGTACAACGCCCGGATCCTGCGTCTTGCAGCCTCCATCCCGCATGCAGCGCGCCTCGAGGCCCCCCAGGCCAGTGTCCGCAAGGTCTCGCCCGTCTGTGGCAGCCGGGTGACGGCCGACTGCGATCTGGACGGAGACGGGCGGGTGATCCGCTTCGGGCAGGAAGTCCGCGCCTGCGCGCTCGGGCAGGCCTCGGCGGCGATCCTTGGCGCTGGCGTCCTTGGCGCAACCGCCCCGGAACTGCGGGCCGCCCACGCCGCGCTCGTCGCCTTCCTGAAGGAGGACCGGCCCCTGGCGGAAGCGACGCTTGCCCGCTTTCCGGATCTTCCCCTGTTCGAACCCGCCCGTCCGCATCTGGCCCGGCACGGCTCGATCGCGCTGGCCTTCGACGCTGCCGCCACGGCCGCCGAACAGGCCTTCGCCCGACAGGCAGCCTGAGCCATGGCCGGGGGCGGCAGTAGCGAGCTCCTGCGCGAGGGCGTTGTCTATCTCGCAGCAGCCGCGGCCTTCGTGCCCCTCTTCACGCGGCTGAAACTGGGCGCTGTCCTCGGCTATCTTGCCGCCGGCATCGTCATCGGTCCGCAGGTCCTGGGCCTTGTCCGCGATCCCGCAAGCGTGCTCACCTTCGCCGAACTTGGCGTTGTCCTGCTGCTGTTCGTCGTCGGCCTCGAGCTGAACCCTGCGCGCCTGTGGGCGCTGCGGCGGGACATCTTCGGCCTTGGCAGCCTTCAGATCCTCCTGTGCGGGCTCGCGCTGACCGGCGTCCTCATCCTCTGGGGCTTCACCTGGCAGGCCGCGCTCGTCGTCGGGCTGGCGCTTGCGCTCTCCTCGACGGCGCTCGACGTGCAGATCCTGCGCGAGCAGGGGAAGATCAACACCCCGCTTGGCGAGCGGATCATCTCGGTCCATCTGATGCAGGATCTCGCCATCGTGCCGCTGCTCATCGTGGCAACGGCGCTCTCCCGCGTTCCTGCCGAAAGCCAGCCCGAGGGCTGGGAGCTGGTGTGGAAGTCGTTTGTTGCCATCGGCGGCCTGGTGCTTGCCGGCCGCTTCCTGCTCAATCCCCTGTTCCGGATCATTGCCCTCACGGGCACGCGCGAAGTCTTCGTGATCGGCGCGCTTCTTGCCGTCCTGGGATCGGCCTTCCTCATGGAGAGCTTCGGGCTTTCGGCAGCGCTTGGCGCCTTCATCGCCGGCGTGATGCTGGCCGACAGCCCCTATCGCCACGAGGTGGAAGCCGACATCGACCCGTTCCGGGGTCTGCTGCTCGGCCTGTTCTTCATGGCGGTCGGCATGCTGCTTGACCTGTCCGTCATCGTCCAGCGTCCGCTCGACATCCTGCTGCTCGTGGTCGCCCTCATGGGCCTCAAGTTCGGCATCATCACGCTTCTTGCCCGCGCCTTCGGCTCCAACTGGCACCAGGCCTCGCTCACCGGCATCCACCTCTCGCAGGGCGGCGAATTCGCGTTCGTGGTGCTGTCGGCGGCAACCGCCGGGCTTCTCATCCTGCCGCAGGCCAATTCGCTGTTCACGGCAGTCGTCACCCTTTCGATGGCGCTCACGCTTCCCCTGCTCGGGCTCTGGCACCGCTTCGTCGAACGCGACGAGGCGGGCCATACCGTGCCCGAGCATCTGGAAGGCCCGGATGGCGCGAAACCCGGCACCGTCATCGTGATCGGCTATGGCCGCTTCGGGCAGATCGTGACCCAGATGCTGCACGCGCGCGGCTGCGATGTCGTCCTCATCGACCGCAAGCCCGACCAGATCGATCTTTCGCGCCAGTTCGGCTGGCGGGTCTATTATGGCGACGGCCTGCGCCCCGAGGTGCTGCGCGCGGCCGGCGCCGAGCAGGCGAAGCTGCTGATCCTGACAACGGGTGGCGGGTCCTGGGATCCTGCGCTTCTGAACCCGGTAAAGCAT
>JBDNCK010000212.1:0-4224 GCA_046719675.1 Sphingomonadaceae bacterium
GGGGTTTGGACCGTGCCGGCCGAACGCGCAAAGACCAAGCGCCCGCACCCTGTACCGCTTGCCCCTGCAGCGACCGCGTTGCTGCATCGCGCCGCGGCCGACCGCGATCTCCTGCGCCGCGGGAGCCCCTGGTGCTTCCCGGGGCCAACGACCGGCCGGCCACTCACAGACGTTGCCGTCTCCAAGCTGCTCCGCGAGGCAGGGCATGCACAAGCAACGGTCCATGGTTTCCGCTCCTGCTTTCGCGACTGGGCGGCGGACATTGCCGAAGCTCCCCGTGAGATCGCCGAGGCCTGCCTCGCGCATGCGCCCCAAGGCGGCGCGGTCGAGGCTGCCTATCGGCGCACGACCATGCTGGAGCGGCGGCGATCCCTCATGGCGTCCTGGGCCGACTTCGTGATGCAGGACGTGCGAGCGAACGGGTGAGGACTTTCATTCTTCCCATCGTTATCCGTTTCTGATAACCACTGCCTGTGTCCGCCGGTCGCGACGAAAGCCTCGACGCCCTGCTGATGCTGGATGGCGAGACCTTCGTGATCGACCTCACGGGCAACCATTGGGTGAAGTTCGAGGTGAAGCGATGCGAAGTGACCGCGGAGCGGCCGCATGGGCTTCGCTATTCGCTGACCCTGCACGATGCCCGGGGGGAGCGACTGGTGGGCTTCGACAATGCCCACGCCGTCACCAGCGGTTCGGGGCCGGGCACGAAACGGCCGACGGCGTTCGATCACCGCCATCGGCTGCGAACAGTGCACCCGTACGACTATCGGGATGCCGCAAGCCTGCTGACGGACTTCTGGGCAACAGTCGAGGCGGTGCTGGACGAGAAGGGAGTGAAGCGATGACGGTACTGAAGATCGGGATTGCCACGCCCGAGCAATACAAGGCGCGGACGCTGGCCATCGCGCAAGGGCGACTGACGCCGTCTGCCGATGATCCCAAGATCTGGTTCACCTCTATCGAGAGCCTGGCGCGGGTATTGTCGGAGCGGAACCGTGCGCTTCTGGCCGTGATTGCAGTCGAGAAGCCGGACTCGCTCCAGGCGCTCGCGGACCGGACCGGACGCGCAAAATCCAACCTGTCCCGGACGCTCAAGACGATGGAGCGCTACGGCCTCGTGCGCCTGGAGCGCCATGGCGGCCGCACCATCGCTCCGCGGACCACAGCCGACCGGATCAGCGTGGACCTGGCATTCCAGACCGCCGCCTGAGGCTTATGTCCAACCGTGATGCGGTACGGGCAGGGAGCGGTCCGGTTTGATAGAAAGCGGCCAGGCAGCCTTGCGCCCCCAATCCGGTCGTTCAGCCGGAAGATGCCCCTGCCGGAAGCGGACTTTCTTGACCCGGCATCATGGGCCGAATGCGAACGGTCTCGCGTCCCCCTCGATTACGCCATCTCGAGCGCGCGCGCGAAAGTTTCACGCTGGGCGGGCAAACGGAAGAGCTCAACAAATCTGAGCTGTGAGGAACCTTTCAGTTGCCCGCGGAGGGCTGCGGCGTCTGCCTCCCTGCCCAGCGCGGCTGCCGCGGCGAGCAGCCCAGGATAGGTCAGTGGAAAGGTGGGATCGCAGGATCGCGCCTCCGACAAGATTGCAAAAGCTTCTTCAAGCTCGCCGTCGAAAAGCATGGCAAACCCGATGGCGCAGAGAGTCGGCCCGCGCACACCGGTGACGGGATTGATCCGGAGCGCCAGTTGCAGCCGGTCGCGGGCTCGCCGGGTGCGGCCGGCAGCCGTGTCGATCCAGCCACCCCAGAACAGCGTCGGCTGATAGGAGGGAAGAATGGCAAGCGCGCGATCGATCATCCTGTCGGCGAAGTCCATGTCACCGCCGATGACCAATTGTGCTCCGGCACCATAACCGAGCGCCTCGACATTGTCCGGGCCGGAGCGCAACGCTGCAAGACATTGTTCATGAGCACGCCGCTGGGCGACGCCATCATCCGGCGTGATGCCAAGAAGATGTCCGAGGCCGTTGAGAAAGGCCGCAAGCGAGTTGCAATGAGGACAGTTTCTGTTCTCGTCGGCCAGCTGGTTCGCAATATGTGCTGCCTCGGTCACGCCGGCACGGTCGAAGCTTCGAAACAGGGCGTTCGCCTGCCACCAGCGTTCGTAGAGGCCAGAGCCGATGCCTAGCGCGCGCAATCCCCGGCGCCGCTCCGAGATGTCGACCTTCGTCCAGATTCGCGGCGCGATGCTGTCCGCGATTTCCTGCTCAAGAGCGCCAGAGCCATCGGCGACGGCCGCAAAGACGTCGCCCCATATCTGTTCACCGCAGTCGCTGTCGATCAGGTTCACCGAGATACGCGTCTTGTCCCCGCGACGCACAATCAATCCGCTGATTGTGTAACGCACGCCGAGCCGTTCGGCAATTTCTTGGGGCAGGAGGCCCGCATTCGCCATCGATGCGGCCGAACTGCTGCCCGCTACAAACAGTTGGGGAAATTGTGAAAGGCGAATTTCGAGGTCATTCGCAAGAGCCAGACCGAGCCAGCGGTCTTCGGGGACTGCAGTTGCAAATGGCAGCACCGCAACCGACGGCTTTGGCGGGCGCGGAAGAGAACCCGCACGGACCATCTCCGTTGCTGACGGAAGGGACGTGCCGAACACTTCGTGCGCCGGTTCGGCTTCACTCGCGCGGTTGGACAGGCGCAAGCGCGCCCGTTCGTCCTGGAGCCACGCATACCATCGCGTGCAGCCCGGAAGGTCAATGCCCTCGAGAAACTGAGCCTCCGGTGCGAATCCGCCAAGCCCTGGGGCTTGGCCATCGTGTCGGATGTCGATGGCGACGCGGGCCCGCTCAAGCCGCACCCGGTGACGATCGATATGCAGCAGATGGCCTGCGCGATGGTCCGTCAGGGTGCGTCTGAGCCGCGACAATTCCTGCGCGAGGCTGTCGAGCCTTTCCTTGCGGTCGCTGCGCTCCCAGAGCATGTCGCGCAGCATCGACCGGTCCCGCTCGCCCGTCGGGGATGTTGCCAGCAGCGCCAAAAGAGCCTTCGCCTTCTGGCTTCGAATCGGAATCTCGCGGCCATCCGTGTCCAAAACACGGAAGACACCCATGAGCCTGACCTCATGTGTCGCCATAGACCCCCAAATGGCGGGCATGCTGGCCGGAATCATGCCCCCGCGAATAAATAAATAGCACATGAGCCATGCAAGCGGAACGCGACGGTTTGCACCCGGGCGCTCCGGCAGCCCGGCTGGAAACGGGAAGAACCGCGTGCTGACAGCCGGCCCGAAGCGGGTCTCCAATGGCGCAAGCCTTCGAGTCGCGGCCACGAGCAGGCTCGGCCCTTGCAAGACCGCAGTCCCGCATCCTGAAAAATGTCGCGCGAGGCAGCCTGATCCTGAAAAATCCCTGACAAATTCCTGACAGGCATTCCGTCTGGCCGGATCGTCGTGGTTAACTCTGGGTGGGTGTGAAGTCGTCAAGGGGCGGGTGATGGCACGGGCTCGGGGGTCTTCTCGTTTCGCATTTCATGGCGCATCGCAGCTGGCGGTGGCCGCAGTTCTCTCCTTGGCGCCGGTGGCGCCAGCGCAGTCGGCAACTGTCATCTGGGCGCCCAACTCAGACGGGTTCTGGGACATCTCTGCCAACTGGAGCCCCGGACTTCCGGAGGCGCTCGATGATGTCATCATTGACGTCGGCGGGCCGACGGTGCGCACGATCACCTTCCGCACCAACATCGTCACCGTGAACTCGCTTGCAAGCAAGGAGAATTTGTTCGTTACCGGTGGTGAGCTGACGATCAGCAACAGCTATACCAACACCGCAGAGAGCAGGATCTCCGGCGGCACGCTGCGCCTCAACGGCACCTCCACCATGGCCGCCTTCACCCAATCGTCTGGCACGCTCACCGGGTCTGGGGTGCTGACGGTGACGGGGGCTGCGACCTATGGCGGCTCTGCCACCCAGACGGGGTCTGGCAGCACGATCCACACGGGCGCGGTCAGCTTCAATCCGACGGTGACGATCAACCTGGACGAGGGGCGGCTGCTGGAGTTCCGCGGCGGGGCGACCACCGGCACCAGCTGGCTCTCGGTCAATGTCGACTTCCAGTCGCCGAAGAATGGCGGCACGCTCAGGAATGCAGTTGGCTCCACCTTCCTCGACCAGACGGCCAGCTTCACCCAGTTCTCCAGCAGCTGGGGAGGCGGCAGCTTCGAGAACCTCGGCACCTACAGGAAGACGGGTGCAGGCACCACCAGCGTCAGCCTCGCCTT
>JBDNCK010000213.1:0-4199 GCA_046719675.1 Sphingomonadaceae bacterium
CCCTGGTTGTCGCCCGCGCCGTCCGGGTTGGCGTCGAGCGAGGGAAGGCCGCCGACGATGATGAAGAAGTCCATCTGCGCGCTTCCGGGTGCCGCGCGGGCCATGGAGATGGCACCATCGGCGTGGGAGAGGCCGGTCTGCGTTGTCGGCTCATGGGCAATCGGCGGGAGGATCTTCTTCGGGTCGTTGCGAAGGCCCCCCTGGACGAGGCCGTAGCTGCCGTCTTCCTTCAGCTTCAGCGCGCGATAGAAGGTCGCCCCGTCGAGCCGCTTCTCGCGCACATAACGCAGGAAGTTCGCCGAGGTGATGGGCGCGCGCTCCACCTCCAGCGCCAGCTTGATGGCCCCCAGCGGCGTGTCGAGGACCAGCGTCTCGGTGCGCGGCGCCGGCGGCTCGGGAGTTTCCTGGGCCGCTGCCGGCAGGGCAAGCAAGACCGCCAGAAGGGCTGCGCGAATCATGCCTCCCACGCTGGCACGCGCGCTGCGCCGTGGAAAGCTCAGTCCCCGGTCAGGATGCGGTCCACCAGCTGGCGCACGGTTGGCACGAACCCGTTGGAATAGAAGGGGTCGGTGCGGAAATTGTGCGCCGAATGGCCGGCGAACATCAGGTTCTGCTCGGGGTCTCCACCATGTGCGATGTCCTGCAGGGTCTTCTGGATGCAGAAGCTGCGCGGGTCGGCAAGGCGCCCGGTCGAGAAATCGTCATGGTCCTTCCAGGCGGAGAACTGGCAATGGGAGAGGCAGCCCATGCAGTCTGCCTGGTCCTTGCGGATCTCGGCGCGCTTGGCGGGAGTGACGAAAACGAGCGTGTTGTCGGGCGTCTTGAGCGCTTCGGTGTAGCCTTCGCCGGCCCATCCGCGCGCGCGGATGAGGTCATCGCGGGTCACGAAGTAGGTGCGCCCGCGCGCCACGCCCACGTCGAGCACGAACCGGTGATCGCCGGCTGCCTCCGTCGAGAAGGCAATCTGCCGCTCCGAACGCGCTTCCAGTTCGTTGAGGAAAGGGTTCCTGACCGCCGACGAGTAGAAGCCGGTGGGCGAAAAGCGGTGCAGCAGCACATCGCCTTCCGCGATGCTGGTGAGCTTTGCCTTCCACGTGTCCGGGATCGGGCTTTCCTGCGTGAGCAGCGGCCGCGTGCCGAACTGGAAGGCGATGGTGCCAAGCTCCGGATTGTTGATCCAGTGCTCCCATTCCCGCAAATACCAGACGCCGCCGGCCATGACGATCGGCACATCGTCCGAAATGCCGCTCTCGCGCATGACGGCGCGCAACTCCCGCACCCGCGGGTAGGGATCCTGCGGAACGCGCGGATCCTCGGCATTGGACAGCCCGTTGTGGCCGCCGGCCAGCCACGGATCTTCATAGACGACGGCGCCCAGCCATTCCGCCGCCTTGGAATAGGCCCGCTTCCACAGCGCCCGGAAGGCGCGCGCCGAGGAGATGATCGGGAAATAGTTGACGCCATAGGAGGCGGCGATCTCGGACAGCCTGTAGGGCATGCCGGCGCCGCAGGTCACGCCGTTCACGAGGCCCCGCGTGCGCTCCAGCACGCCGTGGAGCACGCGCTGCGCTCCGCCCATTTCCCACAGCACATTGATGTTGAGCGCCCCGCGGCCGGCGCGCAGCTCGTCGGCGGCGATATCGAAGGCCCGCCGCACCTGCTCGACGGCGCCCTCGATCGCATAGGCGATGAGCTCCTCGTGGCGGCCGGCCCGGGTGCGCTCGCGATACACTTGCGGGACAATCCGGCCGTCCTCGTCATAGCTGTCGGCATTGACGGCCGAGACGGTGCCGATGCCACCGGTCGCGGCCCAGGCGCCGGACGAGCGATGATTGGTCGCGGAGACACCCTTCCCGCCTTCGATGAGGGGAAGGACTTCGCGGCCCCCGATGCTGAGCGCGTTGAGCGCAATCATGAGCGAGTCTCCATCCGGCGTGTCTTAGCAGCAATTTCAACGATTGTGCGCCACCTTTTTGCCGCAATCATGCCGTGACCGCCGCCAGCACCGCCGCGCGCAGCGCTGCGATGCCGTCGCCCTTCTGGCTCGATGTCATCAGCACCTCCGGGTGGGCAGCAGGGTGCGCCCGGGCGGCGGCTGCAACGTCGGCGCGGACGGCTTCGGCGTCCTTTGCCTTGTCAGCCTTGGTGAGCACGAGCTGATAGCTGACGGCCGCCTGGTCGAGCAGGGCCATCACCTCCTCATCCTGCGGCTTCAGGCCGTGCCGCGCATCAACGAGCAGCAGCACGCGCCGCAGCGAAGGCCGGCCCTTCAGATAATCGCCGATCAGCCGGTGCCAGCGGGCGACCACGGCCCTGGGCGCCTGCGCAAAGCCGTAGCCCGGCATGTCCACGAGGCGAAAGCGGGGCGGGTCACCCACGAGGAACAGGTTCAGCTCCTGGGTGCGGCCGGGCGTGTTGGAGGTGCGGGCAAGCGTTGCGCGTCCGCCCAGGGCATTGAGCAGCGACGACTTCCCGACATTGGAGCGGCCGGCAAACGCCACTTCCGGCAGGTCCGCCGGGGGAAGGATATCGAGCCGCGGGGCGCCCAGTTCGAAGGCGATGGGGCCAGCGAACAGCCGGCGCGCGGCCTCTGTCCTCGCCTCGTCCGTCACTTCTGGCTGGCGGGTGCCGGTGCCGGGCTCGCATATTTCCGGTTGAGCACCCATTGCTGGCCGATCGAGATGATGTTGTTCACGATCCAGTAGAGCTGCAGGCCGGCCGCGAAAGGCGCCATCACGAACATGAAGATCCATGGCATCCAGGAGAAGACCATCTTCTGGATTTCGTCCATCGGCGCCGGGTTGAGCCGGAACTGCAGCCACATGGTGATGCCGAGCAGGATCGGGAGCACGCCGATGGCGATGATCGCGGGTGGCTCGAAGGGGAGCAGGCCGAACAGGTTGAGCGGGGTCAGCGGATCGGGGGCGGAGAGATCCCGGATCCACAGGCCAAGCGGCTGGTGGCGGATCTCGACGGCAATGAGCAAGGTCTTGTAAAGCGCGTAGAAGATCGGGATCTGCAAGAGGATCGGCAGGCAGCCGGCGAGCGGGTTGATCTTCTCCTTCTTGTAGAGCTCCATCATCAGCTGCTGCTGGCGGACCTTGTCGTCCTTGTATTTCTCCTGGATTTCCTTGACCTTCGGCGCGAACACCTTGAGCTTCGCCATGGAGGCATACTGCTTGTTCGCAATCGGGAAGAGCAGGATGCGTACCACGATGGTGAGCCCGATGATGGCAAGGCCCCAGTTGCCGAACAGGCCATGGAAGAAGTCGAGCAGCGAGAAGATCGGCTGGGCGATGAACCAGAACCAGCCCCAGGCGAGCGCCCGGTCGAACAGCGGCGCATCCAGTTCGTCGCGGACCTTCTCGAGCAGCGCCACCTTCTTGGCCCCGGCGAACAGGTGGGAGGTCGTCTCTGCCCGCTCGCCCGGCCCGACCAGGGCGACGGGCGCCACGAAGTCCACCTGGAAGCGGTCTCCCTCGCGGGCATGCGCGAAGCGCGCCTCGATCGGCTGGGACTGGTCGGGAATGAGCGCAGCCAGCCAGTATTTGTCGGTGATGCCAAGCCAGCCGCCGCTCGAGTTGAAGGTCTGCGGGCCGCGCTCGCGCAGGCGGTCGTAGCTGATGTCGCCTTCCTTGAGCGACCCGTCGAGTACGGCGATCGGGCCGACATGCAGGTTGAAGAGACCGCGCTCGGGACCGGTGCCGGCGCGGTTGACGAAGCCGAAGGGACGGACGGCAAGCGCCCCTTCGCTTGCGTTCATCACACGCTGGGTGACGGTGAAGAGATAGGCGTCATCGACGGCGAGCACGATCTCGAAGCGGGCACCGGCGGGATTGACATGGCTGAGCGTGACCGGTCGCCCGGGTTCCAGCCGCTCGCGGTCTGCCTGCCAGCGCGCGTTCGGTGCCGGCGCGCCGGGCCCGGCCCAGCCGAAGCCGGCGAAATAGGCCCCCGCAGTGCCCGATGGCGCGAACAGGCGAACAGGCGGCGCGTTGCGGGCAAGCGTGGTGCGATGCTCGGTCAGCACCAGGTCGTCGATGCGGGCACCGGCAAGGTTGATGGAGCCGGACAGCCGGGGTGTGCGGATCTCGACACGCGGGCTTGCAGCCACGGCCTGTGCCGGGGTTGGCGCCACGGCTGGCGCCGCTGCAGGCGTTGCCACGTCCGGGACGGCAATGTCGGAGGGCGCCTGGGCG
>JBDNCK010000214.1:0-4167 GCA_046719675.1 Sphingomonadaceae bacterium
GCTCGAACGGGGGGGGGCGGGGGCAGCTTCGGGCGCGGATCGGGTGGCGGCAGCCGGCAGCGGAGCCGGAGCGCCGCCCAGGCAAGCATCAGGCCAACGGCGACGAGAAGGAGGGTCTCCAACGGCTCAGCCTGGCAGCCGCAGCCGAACCCAGACGGGCAGATGATCGGATGCCATGCGGGCGAGCGCACTGGCGTGCACGCCCGAATCCAGCACCGTCAGCTGCCGGCTCGCGAAGATCCGGTCCAGCCGGCCGACCGGCAGGCGGGCCGGGAACGTCGGGCCGGTGGGCACGGGCGCAAACCCCGCAGCAAGCACCCGCAGGGGTTCGGCCCCTTCCCGCCATTCGTTGAGATCCCCCATGACGAGCGCGGGCGGATCTCCGGGTGCCGCTGCAAGTCTCTGGAGGACGGAGAGGATCTGGCGATGCCGCCGCAGCCCGGACAGGTCGAGGTGCATGCCGGCCACCCGCAAGACCCGCCCATTGACGGCAAGATCGGCGAGCACGGCGCCGCGCGGCTCAAGGGCCGGCAGGCGGATCCGGCGATGGCGCAACGCTTCCACACCCGCCCGCACCAGTACGGCGTTTCCGTGCCAGCCGAGGCTGATGCCGCGCCGGTCGAAGGGAAGTGCGCGCAAACCGCGCGCGGCCAGAAGCTCGCCGGGGAGCACCCCATGGCGGACCCCGAAGCGCAGGTCCGCTTCCTGCAGCACGGCGATGTCGGCACCCACTTCGTCCAGAACATCGAGGATCCGCTCGGGCTGCCGCCGCCCATCGGTTCCGACACCCTTGTGTATGTTGTAGCTGACGGCAACGACGTCGGTGCAGTCTGCGGGCGAAGGGCGTTGCATCCCGCTGCGGTTAGTGGCGACGGTCGAGCCCCGCAATCGCGCTGTCCGTCAGCGCCTTCAGATCGTCGCGCCGGCTGGCAAGGATTTCCTCGGCAGCGCGGGTGGCAAGATCGGTTGCGCGGGCGCGCAATTCCGCCTCTGCCGCGCGCTGGGCAGCCGCAATCCGGTCCTCGGCAAGGCGGGTGGCCCGCGCAATCGCTGCTTCGGCTTCCGCATCGGCACCGGCCAGGATCCGCTCCGCGTCGGCCTGCGCGCGGGCCAGCATCTCTGCTGCATCCCTTCGCGCCTGCTCGGCATCGGCCGCCGCGCGGTCACGGATGGCCTGCGCCTCGGCGCGCAGGGCTTCGGCTTCGGCAAGGTCTGCCTTCACCTTCTGCGCGCGCGAATCCAGCATCTCGCCGATGGCGCGAAAGGCGCCCAGCCGCCACAGCAGCAGCATGAAGGCGAGGAACGCAAGGCCGACCCAGCCATAGCTGTCGATGCCCAGCAGGATGTCCCCGCCGGTCATGTCGGCGCCGGCCGCACCTGCTTCCGCCTCTATCGGGTTTACGGCCATCTCAGGCTGCCACCTTCCGCACCGCTGCCTGCGCGTCCGCTTCCGCGACATCGAGCCCGGCGATATGCTTCACCAGTTCGGCAGCCGCTTCTGCCGCAACGGCGTCGAGCGTTGCGATGGCTTCGCTGCGTGCCTGGGCAAGGGCCTGTGCCGCCTGTTCGGCCTTGGCAGAAAGGGCGGCCTCGGCGCTGGCGACCTGCGCACTGACGGCGGCATCTGCTCTTGCCCTTGCCTCGGCGATCAGTTTCTGGGCTGCCGCGCGGGCCTCGGTCAGTTCGTTCGCACGGCCCTGCGTTGCTGCATCGGCCTCGCGCCGGGCGGCCTCGGCGGCCGCGAGGTCGGTGGCGATGCGCGCCTGACGGTCAGCGACCACCCGCTCCACCCGCGGCAGCGTGCGCTGCACCAGGAGGTAGACGACCGCAAAGACGAGGACGAGCCAGACGATCTGCGGCGCGAAGACGGATGGGTCGAACTGGGGCATGCGGCCGGCCGTTCCTGTGTCCCGGGTGCGGTCAGACCGCGAACATCAGCAGCAGCGCCACGAGGAACGCGAAGATGCCGAGCGCTTCCGTCACCGCGAAGCCGAAGATGAGGTTGGGCCGCTGCGCGTCGGCCGCAGCCGGATTGCGCAGGGCGCCAGAGAGGAACATCGCGAACAGCAGGCCGACGCCGATGGCGGCGACGCCAATGCCGACGGCGGCGATCCCGGCGCCCAGGAGCTTTGCAGCTGCAGCTTCCATGTAATTGCCTTTCCTGGAAATTCTCAGTGGTGGAGGTTGATGGAGTCGTTCAGGTAGATGCAGGTCAGAAGCGCGAAGACATAGGCCTGCACCACTGCGACCAGCAGTTCCAATGCGAAGAAGGCGACCGTGAGCACGAAGGGAACGGGCGCCAGCAGGGCAAGGATGCCGCCCGCTGCCCCCAGCGAGATCACGAAACCGGCGAACACCTTGAGCAGGATGTGGCCCGCCGTCATGTTGGCAAAGAGACGGATGGCCAGCGTCAGCGGGCGCGACAGGAAGCTGATGATCTCGATCGGGATGATGAGGATGAGGAGCGGCCAGGGCGTGTTCGCGGGCACGAACAGCGACAGGAAGTGCACCCCGTGGCGCGCCACGCCAATGGCCACGCACAGCACGAAGATGAGAGCAGCAAAGGCGAAGGTGACGGCGATGTGGCTGGTCACCGTATAGCTGAAGGGCAGCAGGCCCACCAC
This sequence comes from Sphingomonadaceae bacterium, assembly GCA_046719675.1. Taxonomy (GTDB): domain Bacteria; phylum Pseudomonadota; class Alphaproteobacteria; order Sphingomonadales; family Sphingomonadaceae; genus Thermaurantiacus. The sequence goes on from JBDNCK010000214.1 coordinate 2,625, forward strand.
ATTTGCCACGAGGATGAACAGGAACAGCGAGAAGATGAGCGGCACATAGGGCCGGCCCTTTGGCCCGATGTTCTGATCGACCATGTCGGAAATGAAGCCCGTCATCCCTTCGAGCGCCGCCTGCCAGCGGTGCGGCACGAGACCGGCGTTGCGGGTGCCAAGCAGGAAGAAGGTGCCAATGAGGCCGAGCGCGATCAGCATGAACAGCGATGCGTTGGTAAACGCCGCGTCGACACCCCCGACAGAGAGGTCCGCATAGCGCTTGATCGCGAACTGCTCGAGCGGATTGGCCACCTAACCCTTGTCCCCATCACGTGCTTCGGCCGCCCGGCGGACGGCTGCGGCCTCGGCGTTGACGACCCGCATCAGGTTCCAGAAGCCGGCCGCCATCCCGAGGAGCAGGAAAAGCAGGAACAGCCATGGGCCTGTGCCGAGCCACCGATCGAGAAGGAAGCCGATCAGCGCCCCGACGATCGTGTTCGCGGCAATCTCGATGGCCAGCCGGGTCCCCTGCGCGAGCGCACCGGAGACCACTTCGCGCGGGTCCGGATCATGCTTCGCCCGCGCTGCTTCCAGTCGGGCCCCGAGCGAGTCGAGGTCTTTCCGGTCCACAGGATCGGGCAAGGCAGGGCCCCTTCCCAACAGAAGGCCTTCGGCAGCGATGCGCCAAGGACTCCGCCAGCCCCGAAGGTGCCGCCGAAGCGGAGGCTCGTTAGAAGCGGCCCGGCGAAAGGTCAAGCATGGGGCGGCAAGTGCATTGCTGCGCTGCGGAAGAGGCATGGGCCCCAGTCATGCGCTTGGCTCAGGCCGCCAGCAGCTCGCCGGCCTCCTGCAGTTCCACGCTGACCAGCTGCGACACGCCCGCCTCGCCCATGGTCACGCCGAACAGGCGGTGCATGGCCGCCATGCTGATCATGTTGTGGGTGACGATGAGAAAGCGTGTGTCGGTCGTCTCGCTCATGTGGGCGAGCAGCCGGCAGAAGCGCTCGACATTGGCATCATCGAGCGGCGCATCCACTTCGTCGAGCACGCAGATCGGTGCCGGACGCGTGAGGAACAGCGCGAAGATGAGCGCGATGGCCGTCAGCGCCTGTTCCCCGCCCGACAGCAGCGACAGGGACTGCAGCCGCTTGCCCGGCGGCTGGGCCCGGATCTCGAGACCGGCTTCCAGCGGGTCGTCGCTGTCGATGAGGCCGAGTTCCGCCGAGCCGCCGCCGAACAGCGTCAGGAACAGCTCGCGGAAATGCGCGTCGACCTGCCGGAAGGCCTCGAGCAGGCGCGCGCGGGCCTCCCGGTTGATGACACCGATGGATCCGCGCAGCCGGGCAACCGCCGTCTCCAGCTCCGCCTTCTCCACCGCCTGGCGGGCGAGCGCTCCCTCGAGGTCCTGCAGTTCCGCCTCGGCCACGAGATTGACCGGACCGAGGCGCTCGCGCTCGGCGAGAAGCGCGGGCAGGGCCTGCGCCCGCGCGGCAAGCTCGGCCTCGTCCGGCGCGTCCTCGGGTGCCGGCGGTTCGCCACCGGCCTCGGCGACGATAAGGCG
>JBDNCK010000215.1:0-4167 GCA_046719675.1 Sphingomonadaceae bacterium
CAGACGGGTGCGCGTGGGGCCTGAGGCGCGGCCGGCGAGACTGTCGGAAATTCTTACAGAAGAGACACATGCTTAAATCGCATTAACCATGTAACGGCTTCATCCCTCGAAGGAACAGGAAATGACGTGGACTTGGCACGATCCTTGCAGGGGCGATGTCAGAAGCGGCCGGATCCACCGCCGCGACCAGGGAACCACACCATCATGCGCAAGGCTCTTCTCGCACTTCCGCTTCTGGCACTCGCCAGCGTGGCAGATGCCAACCCGCTTCCTGCCTATCCGACGCCCGGCGTCGTCAACCTGGCGGACTACGCGTTCACGGCGACCACCGATGGCACCATCACTGCCTATTTCGCAGGCGCCAGCGCCGGGTTCACCAGCGTGCTCGGCCTCATCGTCAACGGGGTTGATGTCGGCGTGACCGGACTCAACAACCAGACGACCCCGATCGGGACCTCCTTCGATTTCGGTGGCGTGACCGTCAATGCCGGTGACAGCCTCATCTTCTACATCGACGTGCTCACCACCGGGAATCGCTTCTTCTCCAGCCGGATCCTCAATCCCGACGGCATCACCCACATCTTCTCCGCCCCCTATGCAGGCGGCCTTGTCGGGCCCGGTGGTACCATTCCGGCAGGCGTCTACATCGGCTTCGAGGACATTCTGGGCGGCGGCGACCTGGACTACAATGATCTCATGTTCGTCTTCACCAATGTCGGCGGCGGGGTCATCCCCGAGCCGGCGACCTGGGCGATGCTGATCGCAGGCTTCGGCCTGGTCGGCCTGGCTGCCCGGCGCCGCAGGGTCACCGTCACCGCCTGATCCGGATCGGAGTGCGCCCTTGGCAGGCGCGGAAGGCCGGGCCCGGGGGGCGCCCGGCCTTCCTTCGTTTCGCAGGCGGCCCGGCGCCTTTGCGTCGCAGTCCCGTTTGCGCTAACGCGCAGCGCCCATGCCGACCCCGCTGATGCCGATCCCCGGCGGCCCTGCCGAACCCGTGCCCGTGCCGCGCGCCGTGCCTGCGCGCGCCGATGGCAGGCGCGATCTCGTCGGCCTCGACCGGCAGGCAATTTCAGCAGCGCTGGTGGAAGCCGGCCTCGTCGAGCCAAGGCAGGCCCGGATGCGCGCCCGCCAGATCTGGGGATGGATCTACAGCCGGGGCGCGATCGACTTCGCCGCGATGACCGATCTCGCCAGGCCGTTTCGCGAGGCGCTTTCGCATCATTTCGTCATCGGGCGGCCCGAAGTCGTGGAAGCGCAGGTGTCGGCTGATGGCACCCGCAAATGGCTGTTGCGCTCGGGTGGCGAGGACTATGAGGCCGTCTTCATTCCCGATGCCGACCGCGGGACGCTGTGCGTCTCCTCCCAGGTCGGCTGCACGCTCAACTGCCGCTTCTGCCACACCGGCACCATGAAGCTGGTGCGCAACCTGACGGCAGGCGAGATCGTCGGCCAGGTGCTGCTGGCGCGCGACGCGCTTGGCGAATGGCCGAGCGCGCCCGAGGGCAGGCTGCTCACCAACATCGTCATGATGGGAATGGGCGAGCCGCTCTACAATTTCGAGAATGTCCGCGATGCGCTCCGGATCGTTATGGATGGCGACGGGCTTGCGCTTTCGAAGCGGCGGATCACCCTGTCGACGTCGGGCGTGGTGCCGATGATGGCGCGCGCCGGCGCGGAAATCGGAGTCAATCTCGCGGTCTCGCTGCATGCCGTCTCGAAGGAGGTGCGCGACGAGATCGTGCCGCTCAACCGGAAATACGGGATTCCCGAGCTGCTGGCAGCCTGCGCTGCCTATCCCGGTGCCAACAATGCGCGCCGCATCACCTTCGAATATGTGATGCTCAAGGGAAAGAACGACAGCGATGCCGATGCAGCAGAGCTCGTCCGCCTCATCCGCCACTACCGGTTGCCGGCCAAGGTGAATCTCATCCCCTTCAATCCCTGGCCGGGCGCGCCCTATGAATGTTCCGAGCCGGAGCGGATCCAGCGCTTTTCCGATCTCATCTTCAAGGCCGGCATTTCCGCGCCCGTGCGGACCCCGCGCGGCCGCGACATCATGGCCGCCTGCGGTCAGCTGAAATCCGCGTCCGAACGGCTCAGCCGCGCCGAACTTGACCGGCGCGCGCGCGAAAAGGAAGCCGCCTCGTGATCAGCGCCCGGGCGCTGCGCGCCCTTCTTCTGCCTGCTCCACGCGCTTGACGGGGGTGAACCGGCCGAGCCCGCATCCTGCGCCGCGCATCGGCCCGCCACCCCGGATCACCACCGTGATGATGTCCACCGAGCAGAGCTGGTTGATCGACGTGCTGTAGCTGAACGCCTCCTCGAACCCGAGCTGCGGGCAGCGGTTGGGAAGCTCGTTCCGGAACACCTCGCCATTGTCCATGTGGAAGTCGATGATCTGGTCGGAAAGCACGCGCGATTCGCGGATCCGGGTGATCTGCAGGCAGTCCGTCGAGGGTGCACCCGTGGGTTCGAAGGCTGCGATTTCCGCTGCCCGGCGCTCGGTGCGCGACTGGGTGAAGGCCGGTGCCGTCGCCAGTGCTGCAACGACTGCCCCGAAGAGAAGGAGACGCATCGACATGGTGCAAACCTTCATGCTGCCTGTGGCTTGTGCAACCCTTCCTTCCCGACCCTTAACGAGGGCTTGACGAGGATCTTGTCGGGGAACCGGCAGTCCCGCGCGATCGGGCAGCGCCAGCATTCGGGTGTGCGCGCCTTGCACAGATAGCGGCCGTGCAGGATGAGGAGATGGTGCGCAGGCCGCGCCCACTTCTTCGGAACGCACGCAAGCAGGTCGCGCTCGACAGCCTCGGGCGTCCTGCCGGCGGACAGCCCGATTCGCCGCGCGACCCGAAAGACATGGGTGTCAACCGCAAGCGTCGGCTCGCCGAAGGCCTCGTTGAGCACGACATTTGCCGTCTTGCGGCCGACGCCGGGAAGTGCCTCGAGACTGGCGCGGTCGCGCGGGACCTCGCCGCCGTGCCGGGCAATCAGGATTTCCGAGAGCTTCAGGATGTTGGCGGCCTTGGCGTTGTAGAGGCCGATCGTGCGGATGTGCGACCGGATGCCTTCGAGCCCGAGGGCCACCATTTTCTCCGGCGTGTCCGCAACTGCGAACAGGCCGCGCGTTGCCCGGTTGACCCCGGCATCGGTTGCCTGGGCCGACAGCACGACGGCGACCAGCAGGGTGTAGGGGTTCGTGAAGACGAGCTCGGTTCGTGGCGCGGGGTCGGCTGCACCCAGCGTGTCGAAGATGCGCTTCGTGCGCATGGCAGACAGCGGTCGGTCCGGCGTTTTGCCGCGTGGCAAGGAGGTCATTGCTCCGCTATGGCGGCCAGTGATGGCACCCGACAAGCGCGCGCCGATCCTGAACCTGCGCATATGGCCGCACCGGTCCATGGCACCCCGCCATTTCCGGCTGGCGGTCGCCGGTGTCGCGATCCTGTTCCTGCTGATGGCGCTCCGGTTCGTGATGCTCGGGGCGTGGCCGATCCTTCCCTTCCTGCTGGTGGATGTGGCGCTGCTCGCCTGGGCGCTCAGGGCCTCCTACCGGTCGGCCAATGCTGCAGAGCATCTTCTGCTGGATGAGCGCGAGCTGGTGCTGGTGCGGGTGAATCCGCTTGGCGGCCGTCAGCGTGTACGCCTCGAGCCGCTTTCCGTGCGGGTCGAGCTGGAACGGTTTCCCGATGCGCGCAACCGGCTCTGGCTCAGGAGCCGCGAGCATCGGGTGGCGCTTGGCAGCTTCCTGTCAGCCGCCGAGCGCGAGGCCCTGGCGCGCGAAGTGGAAGCAGGGCTGGCGCGCTGGCGCTCAGGCGCGCGCTAGCCGGGCGATCATCTCCGCGGTCGCCTCGGGCGCGGTCAGCGGCAGGTCGTGGCCGGAATCGATGGTCTCCACCTGCCAGCCCAGCGTGCGCGCCTGCGCGAGGCCCCGGGCAGGCCCGGCCATGCTGTTGCGCGCTGCTGCCACATAGGCGCGTGGCAGTTCCCCGAAGCGCCCGGGGAACGCGGGGAACGGGTCCGTCAGGCATTTCCATGGCATCGGGCTCGTCCGGGCCAGCGCCCAGCCATGCGCGGGATGGTCGGACGGCACATCGAAGGTCTCGGGCGGCGGCGCGGGCAGCGCGAGGCCATCGATCAGCATGGCTTCGGCCGCCCGGCGCTGCTCCT
>JBDNCK010000216.1:0-4121 GCA_046719675.1 Sphingomonadaceae bacterium
AGGGCTGCGCCTCAAGGCCGCCCACGCCCCTGGTACCCACCGGCACGAGGGCGCGGGTGAACCCCAGCTTGGCGGCTTCCTTCAGGCGCAGTTCGGCATGGGCGGCACGGCGCACCTCGCCCGAAAGCGCCAGCTCCCCGAAGGCGACGGTGCCATGTGCCACCGGCTGTTCCGAAACGGCGGATGCCAAGGCTGCGGCCACCGCGAGGTCGGCTGCAGGCTCACCCACGCGCAGGCCGCCAGCGACGTTCAGATAGACCTCGTGGGAGGAAAGCGACAGCCCGGCGCGCGCTTCCAGCACGGCCAGCACCATCGAAAGCCGCGCGGCGTCCCAGCCGACGACGGCGCGGCGCGGGGTCGCCCCGCTGGGCAGCCGGACGGTCAGCGCCTGGATCTCGACGAGAAGCGGCCGCGTGCCCTCGAGCGCTGGAAAGACGACCGAACCCGGCACGGCGGCATCGCGCTCGGTCAGGAACAGGCTCGAAGGGTTGGGCACTTCGGCAAGCCCGTCGGCCTCCATGGCGAAGACCCCGATCTCGTCGGTGCCGCCGAAGCGGTTCTTGACGGCGCGCAGGATGCGATACTGGTGGCTGCGCTCGCCCTCGAAATAGAGGACGGCATCGACCATGTGCTCGAGCACGCGCGGGCCGGCGATCTGGCCGTCCTTCGTCACATGGCCCACGAGGATGAGCGCCGTGCCGCTTTCCTTGGCGAAGGAGATGAGCTCGAGGGCAGACGCGCGCACCTGACTCACCGTACCGGGCGCGCCCTCGAGCTGGTCGGAATGCATGGTCTGGATGGAATCGATGATGACAAGGTTGCGCTTCGGGCCCTCGCCAAGGGTCGTCAGGATGTCGCGCACCGACGTGGCGGCCGCAAGGGCGACCGGGGCGTCGGCAAGGCCAAGCCGACGCGCGCGCAGCCGCACCTGGTCGGCGGCTTCCTCGCCCGAGACATAGGCAACGGCATGGCCGGCGCGGGCCATGCGGCCGGCCGTCTGCAGGAGGAGGGTGGACTTGCCAATGCCGGGATCGCCGCCGATCAGGATGGCCGAACCCGGCACCAGGCCGCCGCCCAGCGCGCGGTCCAGTTCGCCGATGCCGGTGGCCAGCCGCTGCGGCAGCTCGACGGTGGCCGCAAGCGGCGCGAGTTCGAGGCGGCGGCCGCCGGACTTCAGATGATGCCGGTCGGCAAAGGGTGTGGCACGCGGTGCGGCTTCCGGCTGCAGGCTGTTCCAGGCGCCGCAGTCCGGGCACTGGCCGGTCCATTTCGGCTGCACGCTGCCGCATTGGGTGCAGGCATAGCGCGTCTGGGGGCGGGCCATGACCGGAAGCTAGCGGTCGGCGCGCGCGGCGCAAGGGGGTGACACGCACACGCGGCCGGGTTAGCCCTGCCCGGATGAGCAATGTGGCGATTGTCGAGGCTTGGGTGGAGCAATTCAACGCCGCCGATGCGGCAGGCCTTGCCTTGCTCTATGCCGAGGATGCCGTGAACCACCAGGTGACGCAGGCGCCAGTCGTCGGCCGCGCGGCGATCCGCGAGATGTTCGCGCGCGAGTTCGCTGCGGCGGCGATGCTGTGCCTTCCCGAGGCCATTCACGACGCCGGCGAGGTGGTGGCGCTGGAGTGGCGGGATCCTAAGGGCCTTCGCGGTTGCGGCTTCTTCACCATTCGCGGCGGACTGATCCACTTCCAGCGTGGCTACTGGGACCGGCTTTCGTTCCTGAAACTGCATGGGCTTCCGGTCGATTTGAATTGACCTTGGGCAGGTCTGCAGCGCATCCTTCCTGTTCGGGGGAGGGATGGAGAATGGCCGATGACATCTGCTGAAAGCCTGCGCGTGCGCCTGTGGCGGCGCTATGCAGAACTTGGCGGGGATGTGCAGGAGATTGCGGCTGACCTGCGTGGCCCGCTGGACGCCGATTTCGCCGAGCAGGCAACCGAGCTTGAAGAGCAGGTGGCGCTGGAAGCGCTCGAGGAGCAGAAGCTTGCCGAAATGGCCGCCATCCGCGCCGCGCTCGGCCGCATTGCCGAGGGAAGCTACGGCATCTGCGTGAACTGCGGCGCCGAGATCCCCGAAGCGCGCCTCCATGCGCTGCCCACGGCGGTCAGGTGCGTGGCCTGTGCCGCGGAGCAGGGCGCATGAAGATCGAGGTGGAAATCGAGGCGACGCCGGTGGAGGCGCGCCAGTTCCTGGGGCTTCCGGACCTGACGCCCCTGCACGACATGTGGCTCCAGAAGATGCAGGAGATGATGACGCAAGGCGTCAGCGCGGCGGACATGGAGCGGCTGATGAAGACCTGGACGGCAGGCGTGCCCGGCCTGAGCGAGAATCTCGAGCGCTGGCAGCAGCTGTTCTGGTCGGCCTCCGGGCTTGGCGGGAAGCCGGAGGACAAGTCCTAGCGCGGCTTCACGAACTGGCTGACGAAGTGGCCGGTCAGTCCTGCAACCTCGAGGTCGCGATCGAAGACGAACCCGGCGCGCCGGATTTCGCCAAGGAACGTCTCCTTGTCCGCGCGGACATGCTTCTGGAGCCAGCGCGGGGAATCCGGCTTGCGGTCGAAATCGACGATGACAAGCCGCCCGCCGGGCCTGAGCGCTGCCAGCATGGAGGCGAGCATGGGCTCCACCGGCTCGAAGTGATGATAGGCATCGATCACGACCATGAGGTCGACCGAATTGGCGGGCAGGGTGATGCTGTCCGGGCGCGAGTGGATGATGGTGGCGTTCGCAAGGCGCAGGCGAGCCGCCCGGCCCTGCATGGTCGCGACATAATCCCGGTCGATGTCAACGCCGAAGTAGCGGCCGCGCGGGCCCACGGCCCTTGCGATTCCTTCCATGAAGGCCCCCGTGCCGGCGCCGATATCGGCCACGGTCAAGCCTGGCTTCAGATCGAGCGCGGCAAGGATTGCCGGCCGGTTCGCAATCACCCCGCGCGCCGGGTCTTCCAGCGGGTGCTGCTGAAGGTTGGCCGCCGTGCCCTGGGCCCAGACGGGCAGGGCGAATGGCAGGGCGAACGCGAGGGCGAAGACGAGAAGGAGCGCGCGGACCATGGGGATCCCTCTTGCCGGACTGGTGCCGGCGGTCAAACCCTTCCTCTCGACCGGTGGCACCACCTCGTCTATCCTTCGGCGCATGAAAAGGGTGGCGGCATCGGCGCTTGTCCTCATCGCGGCGCCTGCCATGGGCGGACCCATGCGCGACGGTGCGCCGCAGGCTGTCGGCGAGCGCGCGCCTCGCGAGGAGGTGCGGCGCAGCTGCCGCGACGATGCGTTTCGGCTGTGTCCGGGGCAGGTGGCCCTGGCCCGGCGGGACGCTGTCCGCCGCTGCCTTGCCGCGCGGCAGGAGCAATTGTCCCCGCTTTGTCGCACCGCATTCTCGGAAGGAGCAGGGCATGGGAGTGGCGATCGTCGTCCACCGGAATGATCTTGCCGACGCCCGTATCCTGGACATGCCCGCAAGGCCCCTGCAGGACGGGGAAATCCGGATCCGGATCGGCAGTCTCGCACTGACGGCCAACAATGTGAGCTTCGGGGTGTCGGGGCATCTCGGGGGCTATTGGTGCTATTTCCCCATGCCCGAGCCGGATGGCATCATCCCGGCCTGGGGCTTTGCCACCATTTCCGAAAGCCGGGTGCCGGAGCTTGCCGAGGGCACGGAGCTGTGGGGCTTCCTGCCGATGGCGCAGGACTGGATCCTGCAGCCCGGCGAAGTGGCAGCCGACGGCTTTCTCGACCGCAGCCCGCACCGTGCCGGGCTTCCCCAGCTCTACAACTGGTACCTCCGCACGGAAGCCGACGCGCCGGAAGTTCGCGCCATCGGCGACGCCCGAAGCCTGTTCTTTCCGCTGCTCCTCACCGGTTTCATCCTGGCGGACTGGCTCAGGGAGCAGGATTTCCGGGGGGCCGAGCAGGTCGTCATCGCCAGTGCCTCCTCGAAGACGGGCCTTGGCCTGGCCCATCTCGTTCCCGATACCATCAGGCGCCGGGTCGGGCTGACGTCGCCTGTCAACCGCTACTTTCTCGAGAAATTCGGCTGCTTCGACCAGATCACGACCTATGATCAACTCGAGACGATCGATGCCTCGCTGCCGACGCTGTTCGCCGACATGGCGGGTTCCAT
>JBDNCK010000022.1:0-12365 GCA_046719675.1 Sphingomonadaceae bacterium
ATGGTGGAAGTTCGCCGTTGCCGACGACGCGCGGCAGGCGAGCCTCGAGGCGACCAAGGCGCAGTGGGACGAAGCCAACAGGGGCATTGCCGCCAAGCTCGAGGACCGGCGCGAGAAGCTGCAGCGCGGCGACGAGCTGCCGCCGGGCGTGCTCAAGATGGTCAAGGTGTTCGTCGCGGTGAAGCGCAAGCTGCAGCCCGGTGACAAGATGGCCGGCCGCCACGGCAACAAGGGCGTCATCTCGCGCATCCTGCCGCAGGAGGACATGCCCTTCCTCGAGGATGGCACGCCAGTTGACATCGTGCTCAACCCGCTGGGCGTGCCAAGCCGGATGAATGTCGGGCAGATCTTCGAGACCCATCTCGGCTGGGCCGCCCGCGGCCTCGGCCGGCGTGTGGCAGCGATGCTCGAGGACATCCGTGCGACCAACACCGGCGCCGTGGCGCAGGCGGACGGCGACATGGCCAAGCTGCGTGCGCTGCTGACCGCCGTTTATGGCGATCAGGCCGATGTTGCGGCCATGTCGGATGCCGAGCTCGAGGCCTTTGCTGCCAGCCTGACCCCCGGCGTTCCGCTGGCAACGCCGGTGTTCGATGGCGCCAAGGAAGCCGATGTGAGCCACATGCTCGACCTTGCCGGGCTCGACCATTCGGGCCAGGTGACGCTCTTCGACGGCCGCACCGGCGAGGCGTTCGAGCGCAAGGTGACGGTGGGCTACATCTACATGCTGAAGCTGCACCACCTGGTGGACGACAAGATCCACGCGCGCTCGATCGGGCCTTACAGTCTTGTCACGCAGCAGCCGCTCGGCGGCAAGGCCCAGTTCGGCGGCCAGCGGTTCGGCGAGATGGAAGTCTGGGCGCTGCAGGCCTATGGTGCCGCCTACACGCTCCAGGAAATGCTGACGGTGAAGTCCGACGACGTGGTCGGCCGCACCAAGGTCTATGAGGCGATCGTCAAGGGCGACGACACGTTCGAGGCCGGCATTCCCGAAAGCTTCAACGTGCTGGTGAAGGAAATGCGCTCGCTCGGCCTCAACGTCGAGCTGGAAACCAGCGACTCTGACGCCTGATCCCGCATCCGTATCCGACACCGCCCCCAGGCGGGCGCGAGGAGGTCCTGAATGAACGAACTGACCCTCAACGTCTTCTCGCCGGCAGCCAAGCCGGAGATGTTCGATGCGATCAAGATTTCGATCGCGTCTCCCGAGAAGATCCGCAGCTGGTCGTACGGTGAGATCAAGAAGCCCGAGACGATCAACTACCGGACCTTCAAGCCCGAGCGGGACGGCCTGTTCTGCGCGCGGATCTTCGGCCCGATCAAGGACTATGAGTGCCTGTGCGGCAAGTACAAGCGCATGAAGTACAAGGGCATCGTCTGCGAGAAGTGCGGGGTGGAGGTCACCGTTGCCAAGGTCCGACGCGAGCGGATGGGCCATATCGAGCTGGCCTCGCCGGTTGCCCACATCTGGTTCCTGAAGTCGCTGCCGAGCCGGATCGGCATGCTGCTCGACATGACGCTCAAGGATCTGGAGCGGGTCCTCTACTTCGAGAACTACATCGTCCTCGAGCCGGGCATGACGCCGCTCAAGAAGCTGCAGCTGCTGACCGAAGACGAGTATCTCGCCGCCCAGGACGAGTATGGCGAGGAGAACTTCATCGCCGGCATCGGCGCCGAGGCGATCCGCAAGCTGCTCGAGGAACTCGATCTCGAGGGCGAGAAGGCGGACCTGCTCGAGGAACTTGCGACCACCAAGTCGGAGCTGAAGCCCAAGAAGATCATCAAGCGCCTGAAGATCATCGACAGCTTCCTCGAGTCCGGCAACCGCCCGGAATGGATGATCCTGACGGTCGTGCCCGTCATTCCGCCGGAGCTTCGCCCGCTCGTGCCGCTCGATGGCGGCCGGTTCGCGACCTCGGACCTGAATGACCTCTACCGCCGGGTCATCAACCGCAACAATCGTCTGAAGCGGCTCATCGAGCTGCGGGCGCCCGACATCATCGTGCGCAACGAGAAGCGGATGCTGCAGGAGGCGGTGGACGCGCTGTTCGACAATGGCCGGCGCGGGCGCACCATCACCGGCACCAACAAGCGGCCGCTCAAGTCGCTTTCGGACATGCTCAAGGGCAAGCAGGGCCGGTTCCGGCAGAACCTGCTCGGCAAGCGCGTGGACTATTCCGGCCGCTCGGTCATCGTCGCCGGCCCGGAGCTCAAGCTCCACCAGTGCGGCCTGCCCAAGAAGATGGCGCTCGAGCTGTTCAAGCCGTTCATCTACTCGCGCCTCGACGCCAAGGGCCTGTCGATGACGCTCAAGCAGGCCAAGAAATATGTCGAGAAGGAGCGCAAGGAGGTCTGGGACATCCTGGACGAGGTGATCCGCGAGCATCCCGTGCTGCTCAACCGGGCGCCGACGCTCCACCGGCTCGGCATCCAGGCCTTCGAGCCTGTCCTCATCGAAGGCAAGGCGATCCAGCTGCATCCGCTGGTGTGCGCGGCGTTCAACGCCGACTTCGACGGCGACCAGATGGCCGTCCATGTGCCGCTCAGCCTCGAGGCGCAGCTGGAAGCGCGGGTGCTCATGATGAGCACCAACAACATACTCTCGCCCGCCAACGGCAAGCCCATCATCGTGCCGTCGCAGGACATGGTGCTCGGCCTCTATTACCTCTCCATGGAGCGCAATGGCGAGCCGGGCGAGGGCATGCTGCTTGCCGACATGGCCGAGGTGCACCAGGCCCTCAATGCCAGGGCCGTGACCCTGCACTCGAGGATCAGGACCCGCGTTCCGCAGACCGACGAGGTGGGCCGCACCTACCTCAAGCGGGTCGAGACGACTCCGGGCCGGATGCTCATCGGCGAATGCCTGCCCAAGAGCCACAAGGTGCCCTTCGAGACGATCAACCGCCTGCTCACCAAGCGGGAGATCGGGGACGTGATCGATACCGTCTATCGCCACACCGGCCAGAAGGAGACGGTGCTGTTCGCCGACGCCATCATGGCGCTGGGCTTCCGCTATGCCTGCCAGGCCGGGATCAGCTTCGGCAAGGACGACATGGTCATCCCGGCGAAGAAGGCCGAGCTGGTCGAGAAGACAAGGGCGCTGGCGAAGGACTTCGAGCAGCAGTATCAGGACGGCCTCATCACCCAGGGCGAGAAGTACAACAAGGTGGTGGACGCCTGGGCGAAGTGCGGCGATGAAGTCGCAGCCGAGATGATGCGCGAGATCTCGGACCGCTCCATCGACCCGGAGACGGGCCGCGAAAAGCCCATCAATTCCATCTACATGATGGCGCATTCGGGCGCGCGCGGCTCGAGCGCGCAGATGAAGCAGCTGGCCGGCATGCGTGGCCTGATGGCAAAGCCCTCGGGCGAGATCATCGAGACTCCGATCATCTCCAACTTCAAGGAGGGGTTGACGGTGCTCGAATATTTCAACTCGACCCACGGCGCGCGCAAGGGTCTGGCCGACACAGCGCTCAAGACGGCGAACTCCGGCTATCTCACGCGTCGCCTTGTCGATGTCAGCCAGGACTGCGTGGTGATGGAGGAGGATTGCGGCACGCACCATGGCCTTCTCACCCGCGCGATCGTCGAGGGTGGTTCCACCATCGTGACGCTGGGCGAGCGCATTCTCGGGCGGTCGCTGGCCGACGATGTGGTCGATCCCAAGACGGGCGAGGTCCTGTTCGCCCGCGACACGCTCCTTGACGAGGCAGCAGCGCGCGCCATCGAGGAGGCAGGGGTGGTGGAGGTCTATATCCGCTCGCCGCTGACCTGCGAGGCGCAGAAGGGCGTGTGCGCCCGCTGCTACGGGCGGGATCTTGCGCGCGGCACGCCCGTCAACATCGGCGAGGCGGTCGGCGTGATTGCCGCCCAGTCCATCGGGGAGCCGGGAACGCAGCTCACCATGCGGACCTTCCACGTCGGCGGTGCGGCCCAGGTCTCGGAGCAGTCGTCGGCGGATGCGCCGGTTGATGGCATCGTGCAGTTCCGCAACTTGCCGACGCTCACCGACAGCCGCGGCCGCCTCATCGGCATGGCCCCGACCGGCGGCGAGATCGTGCTTGTCGATGCCGACGGGCGCGAGCGGTCGAGCCACCGGGTGCCGTTCGGCGCCATCCTGTCCGTGAAGGATGGAGACGAAGTCACCAAGGGCGCGCGCCTTGCCGACTGGGACCCCTATACGCGTCCGATCATCACCGACCGTTCGGGCCAGGTGAAGTATCAGGATCTCGTCGACGGTCAGACGCTGAAGGAGGAAGTGGACGAAGCAACCGGCATTGCCAACCGGGTCGTCTCCGAGTTCAAGTCGCGCGCGAAGGAGGAACTGCGGCCGCGGATCACGCTTCTTGACCAGGCGTCGGGCGAGGCGGGGCGTTACCTGCTGCCGGTGGGCGCGATCCTGTCGGTTGCCGAAGGACAGCAGGTGGAGGCTGGCGACGTGCTGGCGCGGATCCCGCGCGAGGCCGCCAAGACCCGCGACATCACCGGCGGTCTGCCGCGGGTGGCCGAGCTGTTCGAAGCCCGGGTGCCGAAGGATCCGGGGGTCATCGCACGGGTCGATGGCCGGGTCGAAATGGGCAAGGACTACAAGGCCAAGAAGCGGGTGATCCTGCGGCCAGAGGATGGCTCGGAGCCGGTCGAGTATCTGCTGCCCAAGGGCCGGCACATCGCCGTGCAGGAGGGCGACCTGGTGCGCCGCGGCGATTTCCTGATCGACGGGCCGGCAAACCCGCACGACATCCTCGACGTGCTCGGCGTCGAGAAGCTTGCCGAATATCTCTGCGCCGAGATCCAGGAAGTCTATCGCCTGCAGGGCGTGAAGATCAACGACAAGCACATCGAGGTGATCGTCCGCCAGATGCTGCAGAAGGTGGAAATCACCGACGACGGCGACTCGACCTTCCTCAAGGGCGAGCAGGTGGATCGCGACGAGCTGAACGAAGCCAACCGGAAGCTGGAGGCTGAGGGCAAGCGGCCGGCCGAAGGCAAGCCGGTGCTGCTCGGCATCACCAAGGCCTCGCTCCAGACCCGGAGCTTCATCTCCGCGGCCTCGTTCCAGGAGACGACCCGGGTGCTTACCGAAGCCTCGGTGCAGGGCAAGGTCGACCGCCTGGAAGGGCTCAAGGAGAATGTGATCGTCGGCCGTCTCATCCCGGCTGGCACCGGGGCAGCGATGGAACGGTTGCGCGTGGCGGCCTCTTCCCGCGATGCGGCGCTGAGGGCCCAGCAGGCCGCGCTCGCTGCCGCCTCCGCCGAAGCAGCGGAGTAGGGGTTGGGTGGCGGCCGCCGCCACCCATCCCGCCGGCGTGATCCGCAGACGCCTGCGCCGTGCCTGACCGGCCGATCCGGGTTGCCGTCTTTTCCGGCAACTACAATTATGTGAAGGACGGTGCCAACCAGGCGCTCAACCGGCTGGTGGGCCGGATGCTGGCGCGCGGCGACATTCTTCCGCGTGTCTATTCTCCCGTCGCCGCGACCGCGGCCTTCCCCCCCACCGGGGATCTGGTGCCGGTTCCCTCGATCGCCATTCCGGGCCGCAGCGAATATCGGCTGGGGCTCGGGCTTTCCCCTCGCGTGCGCGCCGATCTCGACCGCTTCGCGCCCGATCTCGTCCATCTGTCCGCCCCCGATGTGCTCGGCCACCGGGCCAAGCGCTGGGCGCAAGCGCGGGGGCTTCCGGTCGTCGCCTCGGTTCACACCCGGTTCGAAACCTATGGCGCCTACTACCGGCTGGACTGGCTGCGCGGCTGGGCCGAGAACATGCTGCGCCGCTTCTATGGCGACATGGCCGAAATCTATGCACCGACCGAAGGCATGGCCGATCTGCTGCGCGAAGGCGGTTTCTGCGATCGGGTGCGGATCTGGAGCCGCGGCGTGGATCATGCGCTCTTTCACCCTGGCCGACGCTCGCTGGCCTGGCGCCGGAGTCTCGGGATCGGGGATCTGGAGTTCGTCGTCGGCTTCGTCGGCCGCCTGGTGCTCGAGAAGGGTCTTGACGTGGTAGCGGCAACGGCTGCGCGCCTGCAGGCGATGCGCGTGCCCTTTCGCCTGCTGGTGGTGGGCGACGGGCCAGCGAGGCCGTTCCTCGAGGAGGCCGCGCCCCAGGCTGTCTTCACCGGTTTCCTGACGGGGGAGGCGCTGGCGTGCGCTTATGCGAGCTTCGACGCCTTCCTGAATCCGAGCGTGACCGAGACGTTCGGGAACGTGACCCTCGAGGCCATGGCCAGCGGCGTGCCTGTGGTTGCCGCCGATGCAACGGGGAGCAATTCGCTGGTCGCAGACGGCCGGTCTGGCCGGCTGGTGACGCCGGGCGATGCGCAGGCCTTTGCGGATGCACTTGCGGCCTATGCGACCGACCGCGCGCTTGCGGTCGCGCATGGTGCAGAGGGCCTCGCCCGTGCCGCCGCCCATGACTGGGATCGCGTGAACGACGCCGTCCTCGATCGCTATCCGGCGATTCTCGGCTGGCCCTTCAAAATCCCGGTAGCATCCGCTACATGAGGTGTGTCGCGTTTCCCGCGAAGATGGCGATGAACGGCGGCGTGGAATAGGTGCAGCGGACCCGGGGGCAGTACCCGGCGGCTCCACCATCGCGGCTGGCGGCAGGGCAAATGCCCCCTGTCGGCAGCCGGGTTGACGGGGCCGAACCAGAATCGACGTGCGCTCAAAGACGCAGCTTTCGCCCGGCCTGAATGCGCCGTTAAACCATTCAAAACCCACAAATGCCAACGACAACGAGGCATTTGCGATCGCTGCGTAACCTTGGCCCCCAAGGCCGAGCTTACAAAGCCTGAGCAGGGTTCGGGCCGAACCCGGTAACAGAATCGGACTCCAGCGGCATGGGGGGCGCCGGGCAACAGAAGCCCCCCAACCCGCCCTTGCCCCGCCGGTCGCACGCGGCGCAGACTGATCGGTCCGTTTCGCCCGTACCCCCGCAATCGGCTGCCTTGACGCCTTTCGCCGAGGCGGTCAGGAGGGGATTCAGACTGGACGAGACGACCCGCAATCTTCCGACATGAACGACGAGCCTCCGGATCCGCCTGACAGCCTCATCCCCTATGATGAGATCGTGCAGGATTGCCTGCGTGGCGTGGTTCGCCGGGTCCTGCAGGATGTCGCAGCGTCGGGCGGCCTGCCGGGCAGCCATCATTTCTACATTGCCTTCCGCACCCGCTATCCGGGCGTGGACATTCCGCCCCACCTTGTCGAACGCTATCCCGAGGAGATGACGGTGGTGCTCCAGCACCGCTTCTGGGATCTCAGGGCGGAGGAGGAGCATTTCGAGGTCGGGCTCACCTTCAACCAGGTGCCGGCCAAGCTGCGCATTCCCTATGCAGCGGTCTCCGGCTTCCAGGATCCGGCCGTCAGCTTCTTCCTGCATTTCCCGGTGACGATGCCGGACCAGCCGCCCGCGCCCGTCCCACCCGCGCCGCCCGAGGATGCCGGCGAGCCGGGGTCGAACGTCGTGGCCTTCGACTTCAAGCGCAAGAAATAGTGCGACGGGAGACGGACAGCCTCGGCACCGTCGAGGTGTCCGACGATGCGCATTGGGGTGCCCAGACGCAGCGGTCGATCGCCAATTTTCCGGTCGGCGTCGAACCCATGCCCATCGAGATCATCCATGCGCTCGCGCGGGTGAAGCAGGCAGCGGCCATCCTGCACGGGCGTGCCGGGCGGATGCCGAAAGACAAGGCAGACGCCATTGCTGCGGCCGCTGCGGCCGTGGCGGAAGGCAGGCACGACGAGCAGTTCCCGCTGCGCATCTGGCAGACGGGCTCCGGCACCCAGACCAACATGAACCTGAACGAGGTGATCGCAAGCCTCGCCAACGAGCAGCTGACGGGAAGGCGCGGCGGCAAGTCCCCCGTGCACCCCAATGACGATGTCAACCGGGCCCAGAGCTCGAACGACAGCTTTCCGACCGCCATGCATGTGGCAACCCTCCTGCTCGCCCGGCGCCGGCTGCTGCCCGCACTTGCCATGCTGCGCGAGGTGCTTCGCAACAAGGCGCAGCAATTCGCCGGGATCGTGACGATCGGCCGCACGCACCTGATGGATGCAACGCCGCTGAGACTGGGGGACGCGATCGGAGCGTTCGCCACGATGGTGGAAGGCGGGATCTCCCGGCTGGAGCAGCTGCTTCCCGAAGTGGCCCGGCTTGCCCAGGGGGGAACCGCCGTCGGCACCGGTCTGAACGCGCCCGAAGGCTGGGCCGCGGACATGGCGGCCGAACTCTCCCGCCTGACGGGAGAGACATTCTCGCCGGCACCGGATCGCTTCGAGGCGCTGGCAACCCATGATACGCTTGTCACTTTCTCGGGCGCGCTCAACGGGCTTGCCGTGAGCCTCTTCAAGATCGCAAGCGACATCCGGCTGCTGGCATCCGGCCCTCGCGCCGGGCTGGGGGAGCTGATCCTGCCGGCAAACGAGCCCGGAAGCTCGATCATGCCGGGCAAGATCAATCCCACGCAGTGCGAGATGCTGACCATGGTGGCGGCCCGGGTGATCGGCAACCATGCCTGCGTGAGCTTTTCCGGGGCGACGGGCCAGTTGCAGCTGAATGTCATGAAGCCGGTGATCGCCGATGCCGTGCTGCAGTCGATCCGGCTGCTTGCCGATGGCGCCGAAAGCTTCGCCACCCGCTGCGTGGCGGGAATGGAAGCCGATCGGGGGCGGATTGCGGAGCTTGTCGAGCGGTCCCTCATGCTGGTGACGGCCCTCGTGCCGGCGATCGGCTACGATCGGGCAGCCGAAGTGGCGAAGCTCGCGCACAGGGAAGGCCTGACGCTTGCCCAGGCGGCGGACCGGCTGGGCTATCTTGCCGAAGATACCGCGCGCGACCTCCTCGATCCGGAAAGAATGGCATGAGCGGACCAGGGGCCAGGCGCGGCCTGATGCTCGTGCTGTCCTCGCCGTCAGGGGCGGGCAAGACCAGTCTTTCGCGCGCGCTCCTTGCAGCGGAAGGCGGGCTTGCCATGTCGGTTTCGGCCACGACCCGCGCGCCGCGTCCGGGCGAGGTGGATGGGGTCGACTATCGCTATGTCTCCAGCGAGGCGTTCGAGGAGATGGTGGAGGGCGGCGAGTTCCTCGAATGGGCGACGGTCTTCGGACATCTCTACGGCACGCCGCGCGCCCCGGTGCTTGAGGCCCTGGCCCATGGGCGCGATATCCTGTTCGACATCGACTGGCAGGGCACCCAGCAGCTGAAACAGCAGGCGCGCGACGATGTCGTCTCCGTGTTCATCCTGCCGCCATCGATTGCGGACCTGCGCGAGCGCCTCACGATGCGTGCACAGGATGGCGAGCAGGTGATTGCCGAGCGCATGGCGCGCGCCCATGCCGAGATCAGCCACTGGGCGGAGTATGACTATGTGCTGGTCAACGATGACTTCGACGCGTGTCTTGCGGAGCTGCGGACCATCCTGGCGGCCGAACGGCTCCGGCGAACGCGGCGGCCCGGGCTTGCCGGTTTCGTGCGCACCCTGCTTGCCGGCTAGGGCTGGCTTCCCTCCTGGACGGGCGCTGCTTCCCTTGCATCCGCCGGCTTCCAGCCAGGCGGCGTTGGACGAATCGCGCTCCACACGGGTTCCCCGCGCGAATCGCGGGGAATCTCTCCGGGGGCGGCAATTCGCGAGTCGCCTCCGAAGTGCAGGACGGAGGGGGCGCAGCCGGCTGCCGCCAGGGCAATCACAAGGGGCATGAGGCGGGTCATGCCGCTGCCATGGGGCCCGGGGCTTTCTGCAAGATGAACAGGCCCGCGCCATGACGCCGGCAGGGTCCCGCGCCTGCCCCCGCGCGATCGTCCGGCTGGCCGCGCGCGGTGATGGCGTGACGGACGACGGCTGCTTCGTGCCCGGCGCGGTTCCAGGCGACCTGGTCATGGGGGACGGTGGCATTCGGCCCGGCCCCCACCATGTCCGGCCTGCCTGCCGGCATTTCGGCCGATGCGGCGGATGTCAGCTGCAGCATGCCGATGCGTTCGTTCTGGCCGACTTTGCGCGCGAGCGTTGCCTGCGGCCCCTTGCGGCCGTCGGCATCGCGCCCGAGGCGGTGGGCCCCGTGCATCTGTCCCCGCCATTTGCCAGGCGCCGCGCCACGATGCGGGCCGCGCGCGCGGGCGGCGAGGTGGTGCTTGGGTTCAACGAGGAAGGCGCCCACCGGCTTGTGGATCTCCTGGAATGCCCGGTGCTGGCCCCCGGTCTGTTCGCGCTTGTTGCGCCGCTGCGGGCGCTGCTTGCCGCCTTGCTTCCCGCGAAGGGCGTGGTCGGCATCTCGATGACTGCCACCGACAACGGGCCGGATGTGCTGATTGCCAACCTTGCTGCCGAAGGCCTGCCCCTCATCGAGGCGCTGACCGAGTTCGCCGGGGCGCACGGGCTTTCCCGCCTGAGCGTGGAGGGGCCTGCCGGGCTTGAGACCATCGTCGCACCCGGGGATCCGGCTGTCCGCCTTGGGGGTGTTGCGGTCACCCTGCCGCCTGGAGCCTTCCTGCAGGCAACGGCCGATGGCGAGGCAGCGCTGGTGGCCGCCGTGCTGGAAGCCTGTGCAGGAGCCGCCCGGGTGGCGGATCTCTTCTGTGGCGTGGGAACCTTTACCCTGCCGCTTGCCGCTGGCGCACAGGTGCTGGCGGTCGATGCGGCAGGGCCTTCCGTCTCGGCGCTTGCCCGCGCTGCGCGCAAGGCCGGGCGGCCGGTGGAGACCCTGCATCGCGACCTGTTCCGGCGGCCCATGACGGCCGCCGAACTTGCCCGCTTCGATGCCGTCGTCTTCGATCCGCCGCGCAGCGGTGCTGCGCAGCAATCCGCAGAGATTGCCGCTTCCGGCGTGCCGGTGGTGGTGGCCGTCTCCTGCAATCCCGCCACCTTCGCGCGCGATGCCGAGCGGCTGGTTGCCGGCGGCTATCGGCTGGAGCGGCTTCTTCCGGTGGCGCAGTTCCGCTGGTCCACGCATGTCGAACTGGCGGCCGTGTTCCGGAGGTAGCAGTGCCGCCCTCAGTCGAACAGGCGCGCCCAGCGGCGGGGCTTGCGATCGCGCCAGTGGCCGCGATGCCAGGCATCGGAGGCAAGGAGCGGCATGACGCTTCCGGCCTCGGCGAAGACCATCTGCTCGATCGCGGTTGACACCTTGCCCCAGCTTGCCGCCTCCTGGAGGGTGGACGAGGAACAGGCGCCGTCGCGCACGTCGGCAACGGTGATCTGCACGGCATATTTGTGGGGTTCCACATCCTCGTGGCCGAGGATCTCGGCGCAGACCACCGTGTCCTGCACGAAATTCTTGGGCACGCCGCCGCCGATCATGAGCAGGCCCGAGGTGCCGCCTTCGATCTTGATCTGGGTGAGTTCGCGGAAATCGGCAATGGAATCGAGGGTGATATAGGGTTTGCCCTCCTTCATCCGATCGACCTGGTGCTTGACGAGGCCGAAGCCGGCCGACGAGTCGGTGAAGGCGGGGCAGAAGATGGGCACGTCATGCTCGAAGGCAAGCTTCACCAGGCTGTTGTCCTTCCTGCCATGCGCGGTCAGCCAGCGGCCCATCTCGCGGATGAAGGCGCGGCTGGAATAGGCCTTGGGCTCGAGGGAATCCGCGATGCGGCCGACCGTGAAGTCACAGTCCTGCAGCTGCTCCTCGTCGATGTAGGTGTCGTAGATGCGGTCGATGTAGAGCGAGCGAAGCGTGTCGTCGTCGGGCACTTCGAGTGCCTGGTAATGCCGGTGGCCAAGGCCCTCGAAGAAATCCATGTCGACGATGGTGGCGCCGGTTGCAACGACGGCATCGACCATGTTCGAGCGCACCAGCTCGGCGTAGAGGTCCATGCAGCCGCCGGCCGAAGTGGAGCCTGCGATCACGAGGAAGATGGTGCAGTCCGGATCTTCCAGCATCTGGTTGTAGATGCGGGTGGCCCGCGCGAGGTCGCGGCTGGTGAACGACATCTTGCCCATCGAATCGATGATGGGCCGCGCATCGAAGCTGCGAATGTCGATGTGCTCGACGGTGGTCGAGAGAAGTTCGCGCTTCCTCTGGTCGTTCACGCGTTGCTCGGTCATGCTCGCCTCCATTGGCCTGTCGGAATCGATCCGGCACCCCGGACCTTGCGGTCCGGGGCACCTTAGGGCGGGAATGTGAAGGGTTTCTAGGCCTGCCGCCGAATGAGCGGCGTGACATTGTCGGGAAGGGCTGGCGCGCCTTCGCCGGGGATCAGCGAGAGCATCGGCGGATCGGAGACGATCGCCACATCATGCTCGCCAAAGCCGTTGAAGCCGGTGCGCATCGCCTGGCCATAGGCCCCGAGCTGGCCGATCTCGATGAAGTCGCCGGCCTTCACGTCGGCCGGAAGCGGGAAGGGTCCCGTCATGGGATCCCTG
>JBDNCK010000217.1:0-4121 GCA_046719675.1 Sphingomonadaceae bacterium
CTCACGCAATATGCCGCCCCCGGCTTTCGCCGCTGGGCGAAACCCATCCTCGAGGTGCTCGCGGGCGTGCCCACCGTCGTCTATGGCTTCTTCGCGGCGCTGACGGTGGCGCCGCTTGTGCGCCAGCTCGGGATCTCGCTCGGAATCGCCGACGCATCTGCCGAATCGGCGCTGGCGGCCGGCCTCGTCATGGGAATCATGATCATCCCCTTCGTCTCCTCCATGGCCGATGATGCGCTTGCCGCCGTGCCGGCGGCGATGCGGGACGGCAGCCTCGCCATGGGGGCCACCACGTCGGAGACGATTGCGCGCGTCCTGATCCCGGCGGCCCTTCCCGGCATCGTGGGCGGCGTGCTGCTCGCCGTCTCGCGCGCCATCGGCGAGACGATGATCGTGGTGATGGCCGCCGGCCTTGCTGCCAACCTCACGGCCAACCCGTTCAAGTCGGTCACCACCGTCACCGCCCAGATCGTGGCGCTGCTGACCGGAGACCAGGAGTTCGACAGCGCCAAGACCCTGTCCGCCTTCGCGCTCGGCATGGTGCTGTTCCTCGTCACCCTTGCCCTCAACGTCTACGCGCTTGCCGTGGTGAAGCGCTACCGGGAAGCCTATGAGTGAGGCAGCCGTCATGACCGCGGCTCCGGAAGGGGTCCGCGCGCCCACCGACTGGAAGAGCGGCGAAATGCGTGCGCGTGTCGCCCGCCGCTACCGGCAGGAGCGGTTGTTCAAGGCGATGGGCGCGCTCGCGCTGGCGATTGCCGGCGGCTTCCTGCTGTTCCTGCTGGCAACCATCGTGCGCGACGGGTGGAACAGCTTCCGCCAGACGGATGTGAAGGTGAGCGTCACCTTCGATCGCGCGACGCTCGGACTTCCGGCTGCAGGCGTGCCGGAAAGCGAGGTCCTGCTTTTCGCCGACTATCAGGCGATCCTGCTGGAAGCCACCGAGCCGGAACCGGGCCTTGATCGCGCGCTCTCGGAAGGCGCCTGGGTGCGCCTGCGCGAGATGGCGATGCGCGATCCGGGGCTGCTGGGCCAGACGGTCGATGTCTGGCTCACTGCCACATCCAACATCGATCTCCTGGCCAAGGGCGTGTTCGACCTTTCCGTCGCCGAAGAAGACCGGCGGGTCTCCGATCGCGAGATCGCGCTCTTCAACCGGCTCCAGGAGGAAGGCCGTGTGCGCATCGGCTTCAACCGCCTGTTTCTTGCGAACTCGGATTCGACGGTGCCGGAACAGGCCGGCATCTGGGGCGCGCTCAAGGGCTCGATCCTGACGATCCTGGTGACGCTCGCGCTCGCCTTCCCGGTGGGCCTGTTCTCTGCCCTCTATCTCGAGGAATTCGCGCCGAAGAACCGCTGGACGGACATTGTCGAGGTCTCGATCAACAATCTTGCTGCGGTTCCCTCCATCATCTTCGGCCTCCTGGGCCTGGCGGTATTCCTCAACTTCTTCAACATGCCGCGTTCCGCACCGCTGGTGGGCGGGCTCACGCTGGCGCTGATGACGCTTCCCGTCATCGTGATCGCCGCGCGTGCCGCCATCAAGTCGGTGCCGCCGTCCATCCGCGACGCGGCACTCGGCGTCGGTGCCTCGCGCGTGCAGGTGGTGTTCCACCATGTGGTGCCGCTGGCGCTTCCGGGGATCCTGACCGGCACCATCATCGGTGTCGCGCGGGCGCTGGGCGAAACTGCGCCGCTGCTCATGATCGGGATGCGCGCCTTCCTGACCGACTCGCCCGACGGCATCACGGAACCGGCTACCGCGCTTCCCGTGCAGATCTTCATCTGGTCCGACAATGTGGCGCGCGGCTTCATCGAGAAGACGAGCGGCGCCATCATCGTGCTTCTCCTCTTCCTGCTTGTGCTCAACAGCGTCGCCATCTGGCTGCGCAACCGCTATGAGGTGCGCTGGTGAACGACACCGCTGATATCGCCCACGCCAACGCGCGCATGGCCAGCAACACCGGCCCCAAGATGACGGCGCGCGACGTGCACGTCTTCTATGGCGACAAGGAAGCGCTGAAGGGCGTTTCGATCGACATCACGACCGACGAGGTGACGGCCTTCATCGGGCCGTCGGGCTGTGGCAAGTCGACCTTCCTGCGCTGCTTCAACCGCATGAACGACACCGTGGGCTCGGCGCGTGTCACCGGCGAGATCCGGCTCGACGGCGAGGACATCTATTCGCCGGCCATGGACGTGGTGCAGCTGCGGGCGCGGGTCGGCATGGTCTTCCAGAAGCCCAACCCCTTTCCCAAGTCGATCTACGAGAACATCGCCTATGGCCCGAAGATCCATGGCCTTGCCCGCAGCCGCGCGGAACTGGACGAGATCGTGGAGACCGCGCTTTCCAAGGCGGGCCTGTGGAACGAAGTGAAGGACCGGCTGCAGGAACCGGGAACCGCACTGTCCGGCGGCCAGCAGCAGCGGCTGTGCATTGCGCGCGCCATTGCCGTTGATCCCGAGGTGATCCTGATGGACGAACCCTGCTCGGCGCTCGACCCGATCGCAACCGCCAAGGTGGAGGAACTCATCGACGAGCTGCGCGGGCGCTACGCCATTATCATCGTCACCCACAACATGCAGCAGGCGGCCCGCGTCTCGCAGAAGACCGCCTTCTTCCATCTGGGGGATCTCGTCGAGTTCGGCGACACCAGGCAGATCTTCACCAACCCGCGCGAGACCCGCACCAAGGACTATATCACGGGGCGCTACGGCTGATGACCGAACCGGAGTCCACCACCCCGCATACCGTCAAGTCCTTCGACGAGGAACTGGACGAGCTGCGCACGCTCGTCAGCCAGATGGGGGGGCTTGCCGAGGCGCAGATCGCCGCTGCCATCGACGCCCTCGTCCGCCGCGACCGCGAGGCCGGGCTGGAAGTGGCGGCCAACGACGCAGCCCTCGACCGGATGGAGAGCGAAGCGGAAGCGCTTGCGATCTCGATCATCGCCAGGCGCTCCCCGATGGCGGATGATCTTCGCGAACTGGTGGCTGCGCTCAAGATCTCGGCGATCATCGAGCGGATCGGGGATTATGCCAAGAACATCGGGAAGCGGGCATCGTCGATGGCGCTTTCCGCGCCCGTCCAGCCCGTGGTGATCATTCCCGAAATGGGGCGGCTCACGGCCTCGATGGTGAAGGATGCGCTCGATGCCTATGTCGAGCGCGACGCCCGCCTCGCCATCGACGTGATGATGCGCGACACCAGCGTCGATGATTTCTACAATTCGCTGTTCCGCTCGCTGCTCACCTACATGATGGAAAACCCCCATCACATCACGCCGTCCGCACATCTCCTGTTCATTGCGAAGAACCTGGAGCGCATCGGCGACCATGCGACGAACATCGCGGAAATGGTGCATTTCCAGGTGACGGGCCAGCATCTCGTCGAGCGGCCCAAGGCCGACCAGACGCCGCTCTATGCCGAAACTCCTTCCACCGATCAGCCATGAGGTGATCCATGCGCGCCAAGATTCTTCTCGTCGAGGATGACAGCAATCTCGTCGAACTCGTGCGCTACAATCTCGACAAGGAAGGCTTCGATGTCGTCTCGACGCACGATGGCGAGGAAGCGCTCGTCATGGCCGAGGAGGAGCGGCCCGATGTCGTCGTCCTCGACTGGATGATCTCCAACCTGTCGGGAATCGAGGTCTGCCGCCGGCTGCGCCGCGCGCCGGAAACCGCGGCACTTCCCATCATCATGCTGACCGCGCGCGCCGAGGAAGGGGACCGGGTGCGCGGCCTCGAGACGGGCGCGGATGACTATGTGACCAAGCCCTTCTCCCCGCGCGAGCTCGTCGCGCGGGTGCGGGCGCTTCTCCGGCGGCTGCGCCCCGCGCTTTCGGGCGGGCATCTCGAATATGGCGGCCTCGTCATGGACACGACCGGCCACAAGGTGACGCGCGATGGCGTGCCGGTGCAGCTTGGCCCCACCGAGTTCCGGCTGCTGCGGCATTTCATGGAGCATCCGGGCCGCGTGTTCAGCCGCGAGCAGCTGCTCGATGCGGTGTGGGGCCGCGATGTCTATGTCGAGCAGCGCACCGTCGATGTGCATATCCGGCGCCTGAGGAAGGCGCTCAACGGCGACGATCTGCCGGACCTCACAGCGCCTGCTGACG
>JBDNCK010000218.1:0-4101 GCA_046719675.1 Sphingomonadaceae bacterium
CATCGGCTCGCTGGGTCTGGGCGCGCTTCCCCTCGTGGTCGGGATCGTGCTCTTCTGCGGCCTTCTCAACCTGCTGATGACGTCGGCCAGTGCGAAGTGGGCGCTGCTTGCCCCGGTGCTCGTGCCCATGTTCCTGGCAGCCGGCATCGCCCCCGAACTGACCCAGGCCGCCTACCGGATCGGCGATATGGGCACCAACATCATCGCGCCGACGATGGTATATCTGCCGCTGCTCATCGTCGTCATCGCGCGTTACCAGCCCGGCTTCGGCATCGGGCCGATGCTGGCGGCCATGCTTCCCTATTCGCTCGTCTTCCTGTCGCTGGGAATGGCGGTGCTGCTGCTGTTCGTGGGCCTCGGCCTGCCGCTCGGACCCGGTGCCCCGCCGCTGCTGGTGCCACCCTCAGGCTGAGGCAGGGGTGCGCGACAGCGCCACGAGCTCGTAGAAGGTTGCCATGTAGCCGCCGACGCCGCCCTTCACGAACAGGCGGTCGGAATCGGCCGTCACCCACATGTCGTAGGGCGGGTGGGCATTGCCGCCCATGCCGGGGCCTTCGTCGTCCACGAAGCGGAAATGATGGCAAGGGAAGCGACCGGCCGCGCATTCGGCCTCGGCATCGCCCACATATTCGAGCGTGATCTTCACTTCCGCGAGCAGCGGCGGGGTGGCGCCGCGATGGTCGGGCGAGGGCAGCAGGACCCGGATCCGCCGCTTGTGGGGGCCGCGGGCCACATCCATGCATTTGGTGAGCCAGGCGTCCCCCACGATGGGGTGCGTGCCGAAGCCGTCGAGCCCGTCGCCGATGGGAAGCGTCTGGGCGATGCGACCGATGTCCGGCCCGTGGCTTGTCAGATACACCCGGCCCTCGTCCCAGGCGAACTGCACCAGGCCCGTGCCGAGGAAGCGGTCGCCGACATCGAGCTTCACATGGCAGTCGAACGGCCGGCCTGCCGCGTCGAGCGAGTAGATGATGTGGCGAAGCACGGTGGGCGCGGGCTCCTCGATCTCGCAGCGGGCCTGCAGGGTCACGCGGCCGTCGTGGTGGTGGGTGAAGACGAAATCCTCGCAGCCACGCCGCGCACCTTCATGGCCGGGCTTGTGGCTGGTGTAGGCAATGCGGCCTGCAACCGTGCGGTGGGCCATGCCGGGCCAGGGTGCGCTCATGCAGCGGCCCTGTGTTTCGCGACGACGGCTGCGCCCAGCTTTTCCATGAGATCGAACAGGGCTTCGGGATCCTGCCGCTTGTGGTCGAGCAGGGCCATCTCCATGCCGCCTTCCGCGCCCACCGGGATTTCCCGCTCGCCGCGCGCGAGCGCCGGCACGATGATGGCGGCGGCTTCCTCCGGCGAGATGCCGGCATCGACATCGTCTTCGCCGGCGCCCTTCGGGCTGCCGTCGCCGGTGAGGGCGCGCGCGCCGATCTCGGTGCGCACGAAACCCGGAACGATGGTCGAGACCCGCACGCCGCGATGCGCGACTTCGGTGCGCAGCGAATCGAAGAAGCCCATGACGGCATGCTTGGCAGCGCAATAGCCCGAACGCTGCGGGGAGCCGACCTTGCCGGCCACACTCGCGACGACTGCGATGTGGCCGTCGCCACGCGCGAGCATCTGCGGCAGCACCAGCTTGGTGAGCGCGACGGGTGCGAAGAAGTCCACCTCCATGAGCGTGCGATAGACCTGCATGGCCGTGTCTTCGGCAAGGCTTCGCTGCGAGATCCCGGCATTGTTGATGAGCAGATCGACATGGCCGGCGCGCGCGGCAATCGCGGGAAGCGCGTCGAAATCCGTCGCCTCGAAGGGCAGGATCTCGGCATTGCCCCCGGCGGCTTCGGCCACAGCCTCGAGCGCTGCGACCTTGCGGCCCGAGAGGATCAGCTCCGCCTTGGCCGCGCCAAACGCCTTGGCGAGCCCCGCCCCGATGCCAGACGAGGCACCGGTGATCCAGACGCGCCTGCCTGCAAACGCCATCACACGAACTCCCAGATGCCAACCACCGGCGCCTTCATGAGGCTTGGATGCAGGAAGGTCATGAGCAGCCAGAAGAGGATGCCGCCCACCAGCGGCACCATGCCCGGCCACAGCGCCGAGGGTGGCTGCTTGCCTGCAAGGATTGCAGCGAAGGGGACGAAGCTGGTGCGCGCGGCATAGAGCTTCCAGTCCGCGCCAAGCTGGCGCGCCTTCTTCGCATCCTGGAAGGCAGCCCCCACGACGGCAAGCGTGCCGATGCCGGCCGCCAGGAGGACGGTTGGAAGATTGCCGGACAGCCAGACATGCACGGCCGCCCACAGGCCGAAGGCCCACATCATCGGATGGCGGGTCCAGCGCAGGACGCCCACGGGCGCCTCGTTTCCCGACCGCGCGGGAACGCCAGCGAGCGCGCGGTTCTTCGGGGTGAGCGATCCCACGAAGAGGATGGAGGCCACCAGCATGATGAGGTTCGACGCATGATAGGCGCCGGTGCCCGCTGTCCAGAGCAGGGTGTCCGCCGTGCCCTTGTAGGCCTGGACCGCCCCGAACAGGAGGGCAAGCGACAGGATGGAATAGCCGACGCGGAAGCGGTTCTCCCCCAGGCGGGCGACCAGCCCATCGCGCAAGGGGGGCGAGGCGAGCGCGATATGGCTGACCACGAAGGCAGCAAGCAGGGCCACGAACAGCGCCATTGGAAAGACCTCCACCCGGCCTCCTTGCCACCGTGGCCATCGATGCGAAAGGCCCGTTGGCCCTCGCAATTTCGGAAGAGGGCACTAGAAGGCGGGGCGATGGTGAAGGGGCTTGCCAGTGCCGGAACGCGGCTTGCGCCACCGCCGCGGCTGGATCCGGCGGCCGATGCGCTGTTCCTCGACTTCGACGGCACGCTTGCGGCAATCGCGCCGACGCCGGATGCAGTGACCCTTTCGCCCGGCATGCGCGCGGCGCTGGCGGACCTGCCCGCGAGGCTTTCCGGCCGGGTTGCGATCGTGAGCGGCCGGCCGGTTGCTGCGCTGCTTGCCATGCTGGGCTTTGACGGGCTGCATCTGGTGGGCGTCCATGGGCTGGAGCAGCGCGCGCCCTTCGGCCAGACGCACAGCCCCGCCCCGGCCCCGGGGCTTGCAGAGGCGACGCAAGCCCTCGAAGCGCTTGCCAGCAGGGCCGAGGGCCTTCTCGTCGAGCGCAAGCGGCTGTCGGTTGCCCTGCACTACCGGCTGGCGCCGGCCATGGAGCCGCAGGCCCGCGCGGCAGCCGAGGAACTGGCCGAGCGCCACGGGCTGGCCCTGCAGACCGGCAAGATGGTGCTCGAGCTGCGCACGCCCGGCGCCGACAAGGGAAGCGCCGTGACCGAGATGATGGGCGAGCCGCCGTTCCGCGGGTTCCGCCCGGTGTTCGTGGGCGATGACGACACGGACGAACATGCCTTTGCTGCCGTCGCGCGGCTCGGGGGGCACGGGATCCGCGTGGGGACGCCTGCGGGCGAGACGTCCGCTGCCCATGCGCTTGCCGATGTGGAGGCCGTCGCGGCGTGGCTGCGCGCATGAGCTGGGGAAGCCTCGATCTTGCGCCCATCGGCAACTGCACGGTCGCAGCCCTTGTCGACCGGCAGGCCCGTTTCGTCTGGGCCTGCCTGCCACGCCCGGACGGCGACCCGCTTTTCTCCGCGCTTGTCGGCGGCCGCGATCCGGCCGAGGCGGACAGCCACGGGCACTGGTCGATCGATCTCGACGGGCAGGTGGAGGCGCAGCAGGCCTATCGGCGCAACACCGCCGTCCTGAAGACGGTGCTCGTCTCCCGCACCGGGGACGCGCTGGAGATCGTCGATTTCGCGCCCCGCTTTCATCGCCATGGCCGCACCTACCGGCCCACCGCCTTCGTGCGCGTGCTGCGGCCGCTGAAGGGCGCGCCGCGCATCCGCATCCGGCTGCGCCCGACCACCGGCTGGGGCGCGCGGGTGCCCTCGACCACGTCCGGCTCCAACCATGTGCGCTACATGACGGATGCCCTGCCGCTGCGCCTGACGACCGACGTGCCCGTCGGCCATGTGCTCGACGAGCGCTGGCATCGCCTCGAGGGCGTCAAGGTGATGTTCCTGGGGCCCGACGAGCCCTTCCAGGGCGATATCGCGGC
>JBDNCK010000219.1:0-4080 GCA_046719675.1 Sphingomonadaceae bacterium
AGCCTTGTCGAGATGCGGCC
Source organism: Sphingomonadaceae bacterium (assembly GCA_046719675.1). Lineage (GTDB taxonomy): Bacteria > Pseudomonadota > Alphaproteobacteria > Sphingomonadales > Sphingomonadaceae > Thermaurantiacus. The sequence goes on from JBDNCK010000219.1 coordinate 21, forward strand.
GCTCACCGGCCGTACCCACCAGCTGCGCGTCCACGCCACGGCCATCGGCCACCCCATCGTGGGCGACGGGAAATATGGCGGGGCTGCTGCGTTCCTGACAGGCGGCGTCTCGCGGAAACTGCATCTCCACGCCCGGCGCCTCGTCATCGACCTGCCCGGCGGCGGGAAGCTCGACGCAACCGCGCCGCCGCCGCCGCATTTTCGCGAAAGCCTCGATCTCCTCGGCCTCGCGCCCGACGCGGAGGCGGGCGCATGAGGCTTGCCGTCTTCGACTGCGACGGAACGCTGGTCGATTCCTCGGCCAACATCGTGCGGGCGATGAACCTGTCCTTTGCGGCCTTCGCCCTGCCCGAGCCCGATCCGCACCGGGTCCGGCGCGTGGTGGGGTTGAGCCTTGTCGAGGCGATGCAGGCGCTGCTGCCGGACGCCGAAGAGGAGCTGCATCGCCGGCTGGCAGACGATTACAGGACCGCCTTCCAGCGGCTGCGCGCCGACCGGCGGCTGGACCCCGAGCCGATGTACCCCGGCGTCAGGGACCTGCTGCTGCGGCTGCGCGCAGACGGGTGGCTGCTGGGCGTTGCCACCGGCAAGTCCGACCGCGGGCTCGCCATGTGTCTTGCCCACCATGGAATTGCCGACAAGTTCATCGCGCTGCACACCGCCGACCGGCACCCGTCGAAGCCGCATCCCGCGATGCTGCTGGCCTGCCTCGATGACGCGGGCGTGGAGCCTGACCGTGCCGTCATCGTCGGCGATACCGTCTTCGACATGGGCATGGGGGTTGCAGGCGGCGTGCGCGCGCTGGGAGTGGACTGGGGCTATCACGAACCGGCCGAGCTGCTCGCGCATGGTGCCGCCGCCGTTGCCCGCGATTCCATCCATCTCGAGGCGCTGCTGAATGGCTGAGCGCGATCCCGCCGAGATCCTGCTGTGGAAACTGACCTTCATCCGCCTGGTCGGCGTGGTGCTCGCACTCGTCGGCCTGTGGGTCGTGGGAGCAGCCCCCATCGGCGCGGCTAGCCTGTTCGCCGGCCTCGGGCTCATGCTGGCCGGGGCGGCGCTGGTTGCCTTCGGGGCGCGGCTCCTGCGTCGGTGAAGCGTTTCTGGAGGACGGCGGCGGCCAGCCCGCAGGGGCCGGACTATGCCATCCTGCTCGATGGCAGACCTGTCCGCACGCCGAAGGGACGGCCGCTTCTCCTGCCCACCCGGGCGCTTGCCCAGGCCGTTGCTGCCGAATGGCAAGAGGTGGGCGCGCAGGTGGACCCACGGGCCATGCCGGCGACGGGGATCGCCAATGCCGCGATCGACTTGGTGGCACCCGATGTGTCGCGCTTCGCGGCCGATCTTGCCAGCTATGCCGCCAGCGACCTCACCTGCTACCGCGCCGATCATCCGCCCGCTCTGGTCGCCCGGCAGGTAGCGGCCTGGGAACCGGTGCTGAAGGCCCTGGAGGAACGGCACGGCCTGCTGTTTCGCCGGACGGTGGGGGTGGTGCCCGTCGCGCAGCCTCCAGCGACGCTGGCCCGAGTGGTGGCGCTGCTGGAAGCCATGAGCCCCTTTTCGCTCGCAGCACTGCAGCCGATCGTTTCGCTGAGCGGTTCGCTGGTGCTGGCGCTTGCGCTCCGGGATGGCGTGCTGACGGCAGAGGACTGTTTTGCAGCGGGCGCGCTCGATGCCGACTGGCAGGCCGAACAGTGGGGGGTGGATGCGGAGGCCGCCGCGCAGCGCGCTGCGCGGCGGCATCTGTTTCTTGAGGCAGCGCGTTTCCTGGCGCTGGCCGAGGGCTGAACGTCAGGCAGCGGCGACCGCGCCGCGGCGGCGGCGCATGGCCGCCCCGACCAGCCCGAAGCCGACGATCAGCATGGCCCAGGTCCGGGCTTCCGGAATCGCCGCAATGCCGAGGCTCACGCCCTCCACATTGTCGCTGATCTTGGGGTCGAAGATGTAGAAGCTCACCTGGCTGCCGCCGGCGGGCACCAGGAACTGGGTAGAGAAGGCGGAAGAGGCCGCGAAGGCCAGTTCCCGGGTGGCGTGATAGGTGAAGTTGCCCACCTTGAAATCATTCGTCGTGTCGAGGTCGTTGGCGCCAAGGTAGAAGCGGGCGTTGGTTTCCCAGCCCCTGGTACAGTTGGTGCCCAAGGCATTGCAGCCCGAAACACTGCCATTGAAACGGTTGTGGGCAGTGAATTGGCCCTCGACGAAGCGGACTTCATACTTTCCCTTCGGCAGCAGGATCGACACGGCATTGGTGCCGTTGGTCGAAGCGTTGACCTTGCCCACAAGATCAACGATTGTCATCGCGCCGGCCGGTGAAACGGCAGCAAGCAGAAGTGCAGCGGTAGCGACAGTCTTGTGGACCATGTCCGATCTCCTTTGAGGGGCCGCACAATCTCTGTTGTTCGGCCTTTGCTACGGGTATGGGCCATAGCTTGCGACTCCTGGGCCGAGAAGCAGGCATCGAGGTGAATCGGATCTGGGTAACCATCCTTAACACCTGCCCTTCGGCGCGCCCGGGCGATCCAGGCCGGCCCCTTCCCCGGCGCCGCCGGAGTCTGCGGGGTTGACGGCACCGCCCGGGCGCGGTTCAGCGGCGGGCCGCAACCGCGTTCGGGGAGAAGAGATGCTGAAGGTGCTGGAAGAACTGGAACGGCGGCGGGCGGCCGCCCGGCTGGGCGGGGGCGAGGCGCGGATTGCAGCGCAGCACGCCAAGGGGCGGCTGACCGCGCGCGAGCGGCTGGAGATCCTGCTCGACGAAGGCTCCTTCGAGGAGCTCGACATGTTCGTCGAGCACAACTGCACCGACTTCGGCATGGCCGGGCAGACGGTCCCGGGCGACGGCGTCGTCACCGGCTCGGGCACCATCAACGGGCGCCTCGTGTTCGTCTTCAGCCAGGATTTCACCGTCTTCGGCGGCTCGCTTTCGGAACGGCACGCGCAGAAGATCTGCAAGGTCATGGACATGGCGATGAAGGTCGGCGCGCCCGTCATCGGCCTCAACGATTCGGGCGGCGCCCGCATCCAGGAGGGGGTGGCCAGCCTTGCCGGCTATGCCGAGGTCTTCCAGCGCAACGTGCTGGCATCCGGGGTCGTGCCGCAGCTCTCGCTCATCATGGGGCCCTGCGCCGGCGGCGCCGTCTATTCCCCGGCGATGACGGACTTCATCTTCATGGTGAAGGACTCAAGCTACATGTTCGTGACCGGCCCGGATGTCGTGAAAACGGTCACCAACGAGGTCGTCACCCAGGAGGAGCTGGGCGGCGCCATCACCCACAGCACGAAATCCGGGGTCGCCGATCTGGCGCTCGAGGATGATGTCGATGCGCTGCTGCGCACCCGCGACTTCTTCGACTATCTGCCGCTCAACAACCGCCAGCAGGCCCCGCACCGGCCGTCCGCCGACCCGTTCGACCGCGAGATCCCCTCGCTCGACACGCTGGTGCCCGACAGCGCGACCAGACCCTATGACATGCACGAGCTGATCGAGAAGGTCGCCGACGACGGCGAGTTCTTCGAGCTGCAGCCAGCTCATGCCGCCAACATCCTCATCGGCTTCGGGCGGATCGAGGGGCACACCGTCGGCTTCGTTGCCAACCAGCCGATGGTGCTCGCCGGCTGTCTCGACATCGCGGCCTCGAAGAAGGCGGGACGCTTCGTGCGGTTCTGCGATGCCTTCAACATCCCGATCGTCACCTTCGTGGACGTGCCGGGTTTTCTTCCCGGCGTTGCGCAGGAGCACAATGGCATCATCAAGAACGGCGCCAAGCTGCTGTTCGCCTATGCCGAGGCGACGGTTCCCAAGATCACCGTCATCACCCGCAAGGCCTATGGCGGCGCCTATGATGTCATGTCGTCCAAGCATCTGCGTGGCGACCTCAACTATGCCTGGCCCACCGCCGAGATCGCCGTGATGGGCGCCAAGGGGGCTGTCGAGATCATCTTCCGCAAGGACATCGGCGACACCCAGAAGATTGCCGAGCGGACGCGGGAATATGAGGCGCGCTTTGCCAACCCCTTCGTGGCCGCCAGCAAGGGCTTCATCGACGAGGTGATCATAGATCGG
>JBDNCK010000220.1:0-4064 GCA_046719675.1 Sphingomonadaceae bacterium
CCCGGAATTGCTGGCGATGACGCGCTCGCTTGTCGAACATGGGCGCAACGGCACGATGGACCTTGCGGCTTCAATCGTCGCGGTGCCGGCTTCCGCCTACACCGATCCCGAGCGCTTCGCCCTTGAGAAGCAGAGGATTTTCCGCCGCCTGCCGTTGATGCTTGCGCCCAGCTGCGAGCTGCCGGAGCCAGGATGCTACAAGGCGATGGACGTGGTTGGCGTGCCCGTCCTCCTCGTCCGGCAACGCGACGGCTCGATCGCTGCCTTCCGCAACATGTGCACGCACCGCGGCAATCCACTGGCCATCGGCTCCGGCAGGGCCGCGCGCTTCACCTGCGGCTACCACGGCTGGACCTTCGGTGCCGATGGCGCGCTTCTGGGCGTTGCCAGCCCGCAGGACTTTGGCACCGTCGATCGGGCGGCGCTGTGCCTCCGGCGCTTTCCCGCGCTCGAGCGCGCCGGGCTCATCTTCGTGATCCTCGATGCCGATTCCGGGCTTTCGATCGCGGAGGCGCTTTGCGGCTATGATTCGCTTCTTGCCGCGTTCGGCTTCGAGAACTGGATCCTCTTCGACCAGCGCCAGCTTCCCGGGCCCAACTGGAAGACCGCCTATGACGGCTATCTCGATTTTTATCATCTGCCGGTTCTCCACGCGGAGACCTTCGGACGGGATTTCTTCAACCGTGCCAACTATTTCGCCTGGGGCCCCCACCAGCGGCTGGCCTCTCCCTCCCGCTTTGCGCAACGAACGGGCAGCAGCGAGACGGTCGATCTGGCAGCAATCCCCGAGGCGGACTGGCCGCTGGACGCGCATCTGCAGGGCGTGTGGACCATCTTCCCGCACGTCTCGATCGCAAGCTTCTATGGCGGCGGCGCGCGCGGGGCGATGATCAGCCAGCTGTTTCCGGGCGCAACCGTGGGCGAGAGCGTGACGACGCAATTCTACGTGATGGAGCGCGCTCCTGAGACGGAAGAGCAGCTGGCTGGCGCCCATGCGCAGTTCGAGTTCCTGAAGAAGGTGGTGGCGGAAGAGGATTACACGACCGGCAAGCGCCAGCACGACGCGCTGATGAGTGGCCAGCTCGCCCATGTGCTGTTCGGCAGGAACGAGCGGGGTGGACAGAACTTCCACCACTGGGTGGAGCGGCTGACCATGGCGAGCGACGCGGAGCTTCCCGCCATCTTCCGCGCAGCCGTCGGGTCAGGCACTGGCGCCGGCCGCAGGGCCGCCTGACGACACTCTTACATGTTGGGATAGTTGGGGCCGCCGCCGCCTTCCGGCACCACCCAATTGATGTTCTGCGTGGGATCCTTGATGTCGCACGTCTTGCAGTGGACGCAGTTCTGCGCGTTGATCTGGAAGCGCGGCCCTGTCGGCTCCTCGACCACTTCATAGACGCCTGCCGGGCAATAGAGGCGCGCCGGCTCGCCGAACACCGGCAGATTGTAGGCAATGGGCCGCGCCGGATCGGCGAGCACGAGGTGGACCGGCTGGTCTTCCTCATGGTTGGTGGCGGAGAGGAACACGCTCGAGAGCTTGTCGAAGGAATAGACACCGTCGGGCTTCGGATATTCCTTCTCGATGAAATAGCTTTTGGGCTGCAGCTGCTCATGGTCGGGCTCATGCTGCAGGGTAAAGGGCATGCGCAGCCCGAAATGCTCCAGCCACATGGTGGCACCGGCGAGCAGCGTGCCGAGAGTCGATCCGAACTTGGCCACGAATGGCTCGGTGTTGCGTACCAGCCGCAACTCCCTTTCCACCCAGCTCGTCTCATAGGCCTGCGTATAGGCGGTCAGCTCGTCCCCCTGCCGCTGGGACGCGATGGCATCGACGGCAGCCTCTGCTGCCATCATCCCCGACTTCATCGCCGTGTGCGAGCCCTTGATCCGCGGCACATTCACAAAGCCGGCCGCGCAGCCGATGAGCGCCCCGCCGGGAAACACGAGCTTCGGCACCGCCTGCCAGCCGCCCTCGTTGATGGCGCGCGCGCCATAGGCAACGCGCCGGCCGCCCTTCAGCATCGCCTTGATCTCGGGATGGGTCTTCCAAGTCTGGAACTCGTCGAAGGGCGAGATATAGGGGTTGCGATAGTTGAGCGCGACGACGAAGCCGAGCGCGATCTGGTTGTTCGCCTGGTGATAGATGAAGCCGCCGCCCCAGGCGTCGGTAAGCGGCCAGCCCTGGGTGTGGATGACGGTGCCGGGCACATGGTTTTCCGCCGGCACGTCCCAGAGTTCCTTGAATCCGATGCCATAGACCTGCGGCGAGCGGCCCTCGCGCAGCCGGAAGCGGTTGATGAGCTGCTTCGACAGATGGCCGCGCGCGCCTTCGGCAAAGAAGGTGTATTTGGCATGCAGCTCGAGCCCCGGCTGGTAGTTGGGACCATGGCTGCCATCCCGGCGCACACCCATGTCACCCGTTGCCACGCCCTTCACCGACCCATCCTCGTGAAACAGCACTTCGGCTGCGGCAAATCCGGGAAAGATTTCCACGCCCAGCGCTTCGGCCTTCTGGGCCAGCCACCGGCAAAGATTGCCGAGCGAGCCCGTATAGGTTCCCTTGTTGTGCATGAAGGGCGGAAGCAAACCGTGCGGAAACTCCGTCCTGCCCTTCTTCGAAAGGATCCAGTGATGGTTCGACGTGACCGGCACTTGGGCCATCGGGCAGCCATCCTCCCGCCAGTCCGGCAGGAGCTCGTCGAGCGCCTTCGGGTCAAAAACCGCGCCCGACAGGATGTGGGCGCCGATTTCCGAACCCTTCTCGAGCACGCAGACGGAAAGGTCGAGCTGCCTGGCAGCGGCCGCCTGCTTTGCCCGGATGGCCGCGGCAAGTCCTGCCGGGCCGCCGCCGACAATCACCAGGTCATAGGGCATGGACTCGCGGCTCACGGGCATCTCCAATCCTTCTGCCCCCGTTCGTCGCAACGGAGGCCATTTCCGGCGTTGCGCGACCTATGGGCGGCTTGACGGCAAGTGCAAGCCTCGAAACTGTCACAGCCATGGTCGGAGGGCTCATGGCTGGGGCGGAGGCTGCGCGCGCGGCGCTTGCGTGGTGGCAGCTGGCCGGAGCCGACACGCTGGTGGCGCAGGCGCCACGCAGCTGGCTGGCGCCGCCGCAGCCACCCGCAGCCAGGGCCCTGCCAGGGCGGGCGCCAGCAGCAGCCGCGGCACCGCCCGCGCGCCTGCCGCGGTTCCAGAGCCTTGCCGAGCTCCGTGACTGGCTTGCGCGGGAGCATCCCGGCGCTCCCTTCCTCGATGGCGAGCCCGGCTCCGGCCTTCTCCTCATCGGCGAAGCTCCAAGTGCCGAGGATCTTGCAACCGGCCGCCCCTTCAGCGGCCCCGCCGGTCGCCTGCTTGACCGGATGCTCGCGGCCATCGGCCGTGACCGGACGCGCGCGGCCGTCGCCATCATGACGCCAAGGCGCAGGGTGCCCGGCGGCCCGCCGCCGCCGGATGCGATCGCGCATGACCTGCCGCTCGTGCAAGAACTGCTGCGCCTTGCGGCACCCCGCCTCCTCGTGCTGCTCGGCGGGGTGCCTGCCCAGACGCTCAGCGGACGCACGGAGCCGATCTCCGCCCTGCGCGGCCTGGACCTCACGGTTGCGGCCGGCGCCGGCACGATCCCCGCGCTTGCGACCTTCAACCCGGCCTATCTGCTTCGGCGGCCACCGGAAAAGGCGCACGCCTGGGCAGATCTGCGCGCCATCGCGCGGAGGCTTGCCCCTTGAGGTGGCTGCTGCTTGCCATGGCGCTTGCGGCGGCCGCGCCGCTCGCGGCGCAGGATGTCTTCGGGCTCGAGGCCGACATCGAGGAACAGCCGGAGGAAATCCCGACCCTCGTCGTCACCGGTCTGCGGCCGGCAGATATGCGCGTGCCCGCGCAGCTTTCCGCAGCGCAACGAGCCGCCTATTCCCGGATCTTCGCGGATATCGCAGCCGGCCGTCTGGCAGCTGCCCAGGCCGCGCTCGACCAGATGCCGCGCGGCGTGCTGCATCCTGCCGCCCAGGCACAGATCTTCCTGAAGCGCGGGGCGGCTGCGGGACGGGCCAATCTCGTCCGGTTTC
>JBDNCK010000221.1:0-4034 GCA_046719675.1 Sphingomonadaceae bacterium
TCGCCGGCGGCGCCAGCCTGCGCGCCATCCAGGAGCTGCTCGGCCACGCCTCGCTCGCCTCCACGCAGATCTACACGGACGTCGACGCCGCCCACCTGCTCGACGCCTGGCGCACCAGCCACCCGCGGGGCCAATGACCCGGCAGCCTGTTGCTATTTCTTCGTAAGGCCCGAGAGACCGCCGAAGCGCTTGTTGAACTTCGCCACCTGGCCCGCCTTCTCATTGGCGCGGGCCTGGCCGCCCGTCCAGGCCGGGTGCGACTTGGGGTCGATGTCGAGCGCCAGCGTGTCGCCTTCCTTGCCCCAGGTGGAGCGGGTCTCGAACACGGTGCCGTCGGTCATCTGCACCTTGATGACATGATAATCGGGATGAATGCCGGACTTGGGCATGGTTGGTTCCTTGGATCTTGGCCGATGCTGACCGGCCGGAAGGGGGCGCCCGATACCGGGAAGCGGGCCGGACCGCAAGGGCGCGCCTGCGCCTTTGCACTGCGCCGTCAAGCCCTCTATCGGCAATCCATGCCAGCCATCGGCCACCCCATTTCCGACGACCAGGACACAAGGCGCAACCGCGAAACCATGGCCGCGCTGGTCGCGGAGCTGCGCGCGCGCGCAGCAGAAGTCGCGCTCGGCGGCCCGGAAACAGCCCGCCAGCGCCATGTCGCGCGCGGCAAGCTGCTTCCGAGGGAGCGCGTCGAACGCCTGCTCGACCCAGGCACCGCCTTCCTCGAGATCGGCCAGTTTGCGGCGTTGCGCGTCTATGAGGAGGAGGTGCCGGCCGCCGGCCTGATCGCAGGCGTCGGGCAGGTGGCGGGCCGGCTGGTGATGATCCTGGCCAATGATGCGACGGTCAAGGGCGGCACCTACTATCCGCTTACCGTCAAGAAGCATCTGCGCGCGCAGGAGATTGCGCGCGAAAACCGCCTGCCTTGCATCTATCTCGTCGATTCGGGCGGCGCCAACCTGCCCCGGCAGGACGAAGTCTTCCCCGACCGCGAGCATTTCGGCCGCATCTTCTTCAACCAGGCGACGATGAGCGCACAGGGAATCGCCCAGATCGCAAGCGTGATGGGCAGCTGCACGGCCGGCGGCGCCTATGTGCCCGCCATGGCCGACCAGTCGATCATCGTGAAGGAACAGGGGACGATCTTCCTTGGCGGCCCGCCGCTGGTGAAGGCGGCAACCGGCGAGGATGTGAGCGCCGAGGACCTGGGCGGGGGCGATGTCCATGCCCGCATCTCGGGCGTGGTGGACCATCTGGCCGAGGATGATGCCCACGCGCTCCACCTCGTGCGCCGTGCCGTTGCCACGCTGCCGCCGGGCGAGCCGCTGGTGCGCGCCGCGCCGCGGCCGCCGCGCTTTCCGGCGGAAGACCTGCACGCGCTAGCCGCGGCCGACACCCGCCATCCGGTCGATGTCCATGAAGTGATCGCCCGCCTCGTCGACGACAGCCAGCTCGACGAATTCAAGCCGCTCTATGGCGCCACGCTCGTCACCGGCTTTGCCCATATCGAAGGCTTTCCCGTCGCCATCCTTGCCAACAACGGCATCCTCTTCTCGGAATCGGCTCTCAAGGGCGCGCATTTCATCCAGCTTGCCTGCCAGCGGAAGATCCCGCTCCTCTTCCTGCAGAACATCTCGGGCTTCATGGTCGGCCGGGCCTACGAGAATGAAGGCATTGCCAAGCATGGCGCCAAGCTGGTGACAGCGGTTGCCTGCGCGGCCGTGCCCAAGGTGACGGTCATCATCGGCGGCTCCTTCGGCGCGGGCAACTATGGCATGTGCGGCCGGGCCTACTCCCCGCGCTTCCTGTGGATGTGGCCGAATGCGCGCATTTCGGTCATGGGCGGCGAACAGGCCGCCTCGGTGCTGGCAACGGTGAAGTCGGGCGGCTTTGCCTCGGCTGCCGAGGAGGAAGCCTTCAAGGCCCCGATCCGCGCCCAGTATGAAGCGCAGGGGAACCCCTGGTATGCCAGCGCCCGCCTGTGGGACGACGGGATCATCGCGCCGGAAGACACGCGCCAGGTGGTGGCGTTGAGCCTTGCGGCCGCGCTCCATGCGCCCATCCCCGAAACCCGCTTTGGCACCTTCCGGATGTAGCACCCATGCACAAGCTGCTGATTGCCAACCGCGGGGAAATCGCCTGCCGCATCATCCGCACGGCGCGCGCCATGGGCATCCGCACGGTTGCCGTCCATTCCGAGGCCGATGCCGGCGCCATGCATGTCCGCGCTGCCGACGAAGCGGTTGCCATCGGCCCGGCACCGCCGCGCGAGAGCTATCTCGTCATCGACCGGATTCTCGAAGCCGCCGCGAAGACGGGTGCCGACGCCGTCCATCCGGGCTATGGCTTCCTTTCCGAGAATGCCGAGTTTGCCGAACGCGTGCGCGAGGCCGGCCTCATCTTCGTCGGCCCTTCGGCCGATTCGATCCGGGTCATGGGCCTCAAGGATGCCGCCAAGGCGACAATGAAGGCGGCCGGCATTCCCATCGTCCCCGGCTACCAGGGGGAAGACCAGTCGCTGCCGCGGCTCGAGCGCATGGCGCAGACGGTCGGCTTTCCGCTGCTGGTGAAGGCCGTTGCCGGCGGCGGCGGCAAGGGGATGCGGCCTGTCCATGCCGCGGCGGAGCTGACCGAGGCGCTGCTTTCCGCCAAGCGCGAGGCGGCAGCTGCCTTCGGCAATGATGCGGTGATGCTGGAGAAGCTCATCGGCCAGCCGCGCCATGTGGAAGTGCAGATCTTCGGCGACAGCCATGGCAACATCGTCCACCTCTTCGAGCGCGACTGCTCGCTGCAGCGCCGCCACCAGAAGCTGATCGAGGAAGCGCCCGCACCGGGCTTGTCTGATCGGCTTCGCCACATGCTGGGCGTGGCTGCCGTCACCGCCGGCGTTGCCATCGGCTATGAGAATGCCGGCACCGTCGAGTTCATCCTCGACACCGCGGACCTCGACGACGCCGGGGACCCGAAATTCTATTTCATGGAGATGAACACGAGGCTCCAGGTGGAGCATCCCGTCACCGAGTGCATCACCGGCCTCGACCTCGTCGAATGGCAGATCAGGGTGGCGCGCGGCGAGATGCTGCCGCTGATGCAGGATGCCATCGAGGCCAGCGGCTGGGCGATGGAAGCGCGGCTGTGCGCCGAGAATCCCGCGGCAGGCTTCCTGCCGGCCACCGGCACGCTCGCCCGGCTTTCCTTCCCGGGCAATGCCCGGGTCGACACCGGCGTGCGCAGCGGCGATTGCGTGACGGTCCACTATGATCCGATGATTGCCAAGGTCATCGCGCACGGCCCCACCCGCGAGGCGGCGCGCCGGGCCCTTGTCGCAGCACTCGATGCGACGGTGGCAGACGGTGTCACCACCAACCGCGCCTTCCTCGCCCGCCTGGCCGCGCACCCGGCCTTTGCCGCCGGCGAGATCACCACCGGCTTCATCGCCGCCCACGAGGCCGACCTCTTCGCCGAGCCGCCCGTTCCGGATTCGCTGGTGGCAGCAGCAGCCGCAACCCTTGTCGCCGGATCGCCCGGGGGCCCATCGCCTTTCGGGCAGCCGTTCCGCCTGAACCTGCCAGCGACCACGCACCTGGCCTTCTGGACGGAAGACGGAACCGTCATCCCGGCGCAGGTCTCGCTCGTGCCCAGTGCCCAGAGCGTCCGGATCGCCGACCGCGCCACCCATCGCGTCGAGCCCGGGGACGGCTCCTTTGCGCCGGCCGGCGAACCGGCGCCAGTCCTCATCCTGGCGGACAACCGGGTGGAGATCCGGAGCGAAGGGCACAGCTGGCAGCTGTTCACCACCAACCCGGCCTGGGAGGGGCATAGCGCAGCCGGCCCCGCCGACGGCAGCGTGACGGCCCCGATGCCCGGCAGGCTCTTGTCCTTGCATGTGAAGCCGGGCGACAAGGTGGCAGCCGGAGAGCGGCTCGCGGTGCTCGAAGCGATGAAGATGGAACACCGGCTGACCGCGCCCTTCGACGCGATCGTCTCGGACGTGCACATGGAAGCAGGCCAGCAGGTCGCCGAAGAGATCG
>JBDNCK010000222.1:0-4012 GCA_046719675.1 Sphingomonadaceae bacterium
GAATGGCGGGCGCTTTCGGCGCAGTGGACAGCCGGGCCCTGGGGAATCCTGCGCGTCACCTCGCAGGTGGTGATGCACCGGACCAAGCCGTTTTCCGGATACCCCGTGGACCGTTGAGCTGCAGGAAGCGCAAGTTGAGGATGGCGGCAAGCGTCACCCAGGCGATGTAGGGCACCATCAGCCAGGCCGCGACCGGATCGTGGCGGGCGAAGAGCAGGATGGTGGCAAGCAGCGACAGCCAGAAGGGCAGGATCTCGGCAAGGGCGAGATCGATGCGCTTGCGGCCGAAGAAGAGCCAGGACCAGGCGGCATTGAGCACAAGGTGGCCGGCATAGACGAGAAGGGCGGGCAGCGCGCCCACGCCCGAGGCCTGCCACACCCGCCAGGCAGCGACGGCCATCGCCACATAGAGCGCCCCCCAGACGACGGGAAAGACCCAGTTGGGCGGGGTGAGTGCCGGCTTCGCCAGGGCCTCGTACCAAGGACCGGGGCGGTAGCGCGCACCGGTTACCGACGCCGTAAGCACGGCGCCAAGCGATGCCCCCAGGGCGATGATCCCGTTCCAGTCCACACACCGCATATGGGGCGCTGCGGCGCAACATCCAGAGGCAGCCCTCAGCCGGGCGCCCGCGTGAATCCGTCGCGCCCGATCCGCATCAGCACGAGGGCAGCAAGCCGCGCCCGCTCGGCCAGGCTCTCGACCACAAGGAACTCCTCGGCGGAATGGATGGCGCCCCCGCGCACGCCCAGCGTGTCCACCACGGCAAGGCCTGTTGCTGCCAGATTGTTGCCATCGCACACGCCGCCGGCCGGCTTCCAGGCGATCGCAAGGCCAAGATCCGCGCCGGCTGCCCGCACGCGCTCAAACAGCCGTTCCTGGTTGGCATCGAGCGGCTTTGGCGGGCGGGCGAAGCTGCCGTGGCGATGGGCGACAACCTCGTGCGATGCCGCCACATCGCCGATGGCCGCATCGAGCGCCGCCAGCGCGCGTGCCTGGGCGCCAAGCGTCAGCGGCCGCATGTTCACGCGCAGCACGGCGGTGTCGGGCACCATGTTGTTGGGCCCGCCGCCCTCGATCCTCGCCACATTGACCTTGAGATCGTCTGCCACCAGCGCGGCAAGCCGGAGCGCAAGATCGGCTGCGGCCACCACGGCGTTGCGGCCCTTTTCCGGCTCGCGCCCAGCATGGGCCGAGCGGCCGGCCAGATGGATGGAGAAATTGCCCGATCCCGGCCGTGCGCCGGCAAGCGTGCCGTCGGCAAGCGCCGGCTCGAAGGTGAGCCCGGCATCGACCCGGGCGGCGCATTCGACGAGCAGCGGAGTCGAGCCGGGCGAGGAGACTTCCTCGTCCGCGTTGAGCACCACCTCCCAGCCGAGATCGGCCGCCCAGGGGCTTGCCTCGAGCGCCTTGAGCGCGGCCAGCATCACGGCAATGCCGCCCTTCATGTCGGCAACGCCAGGGCCGTTCAGCACGCCATCTGAAAGCCAGCGCACCTCCTGGAAGGGGTGATCGGCGCCGAAGACCGTGTCGTAATGGCCGGTCAGGAGCACGCGCGTCGGCGCCTGCGGGCGCACGGAAAGGTGCAGATTCTCGCCATGGGCAAGCGGCACGACCTCGCCTGAGGCCAGCATCCGGCTGGCCTCGGCCGGAGGGCGCCGCGCCAGCTGCCCGAGCGGCGCAAAGGCGTCGACCAGCAGGTCCGCCATCCGGGACAGGCCGGCAAGATTGTGGGAGCCGGAGTTGACCGGGCTCCAGGCCAGCACCTGCGCCAGCATGAGATCGGGATCGATCGCGCCGAGCGCCCTTTCCTCTTCTGCCGTCAGGCCCATTGCGCGAGCCTCCGGCCGGGTGCGATCTCGTCGCGGTCAAGCACGCAGTGAATGAGCGCGGCCCTGCCCAGCGCGCGCTCGAGCGCGGGCGCGAACGCGGTTGTTTCGCGCACCGTTTCGGCATGCAGGCCATAGCTCCGGGCAAGAGCGGCAAAGTCCGGGTTGGTGAGCCGCGTGGCCGAAGGCCGGCCGGGAAAGTCGCGCGCCTGGTGCATGCGGATGGTGCCATACTGGCCATTGTCCATCACCAGGAAGAGGGGCTTCGCGCCCTCGTGGATGACGGTCGCCAGCTCGTGGCCCGCCATCAGGAAGTCGCCATCACCTGAAATGCCAACCACCTGCCGGTCGGGCCTGAGGATGGCAGCGGCAATGGCGGCCGGCACACCATAGCCCATGGCGCCGGACACCGGTGCCAGCTGGGTTCCCAGATGCCGGTGCAGCGTGAAGCGATGTACCCAGCTTGCGAAATTGCCCGCGCCGCTTGCAATGATCGCCGCGGCTCCGAGCCGAGCAGACAGGGTGCGCATCACGGCTGCCGGATTCACGCCCGAAGACACTTGCGTCGGCTCCGTCCAGGCGCGGTGGATGGAGCTCAGGCGCGCGATCCATTCGGGTCGGCCTTGCGAAGAAAGCGCGCCGAGCGCGCAAAGCGCAGGCCCGGTTGCCGCGTGAATGGCAAGAAGCGGCTGAAAGGTGCGGCCAAGGGCCTGCGCGTCCGCGCAGATGTGCACGAGGCGCATGCGGGCGAAGTCGGCATCGAACAGGGTATAGCCATGGGTCTCGTTTTCCGTGAGCCGGGCTCCGACCACGAGCAGGAGATCGGCCTCGCGCACCGCCTCGAGAAGCGGCGGACAGGCACCCAGACCCAGTTCGCCGCCATAATGCGGATGGCAGTTGTCGAACCGGTCCTTGCGGCGCCAGCTGGTGAGCACCGGCAGCCCGAGGCGCTCGGCAACCGTAACCGCCTGCGCGCAGTCCGCCTCGCACCAGGCGGGGCCACCCAGCACCAGCACAGGCCGTTGCGCGGCATCCAGCAGGCGGCCGAGCTCGGCCATCGCGCCCGGCTCCGGGGCGGGCGGGGCAATGCGCGCCGGCGCCAGGGCGGGCGCGTCGGACGGCAGGCCGAGCCGGTCATCCGGCAGCACGACGACGACCGGGCCCGGCCGGCCCGAAAGCGTGCAGGCAATGGCGGATGCCATCTGTTCGCCGGCGCGTACCGGATCCCGCAGGGTCACCACCTGCTTGGCGATGCTCCCGAAAAAGCGATGGTAATCCATCTCCTGGAAGGCCTCGCGGCCGACCGCATCATCCCCCACCTGCCCCACCAGGAGGAGCAGCGGAGTCGAATCCTGCTGGGCGGTGTGGAGGCCGATTGCGGCCTGGGTGGCGCCGGGCCCGCGGGTCACCATCACCACCCCCGGCTTTCCGGTCAGCTTGCCGGCTGCCTCTGCCATGTGCGAGGCGCTTGCCTCGTGCCGGCAGGTAACAAGGCGAACCGGCACGTCGCGCATGGCATCGAGGAGCGCGAGGTAGGATTCGCCGGGCACGCAGAAGGCGTGCGTGATGCCGGCCGCTGCCAGGCTTTCGGCGATGACCGTTGCAATCGTGCGCGCCATGGAATGGCACAGACAGGGACCGGACTTGCCTGTCAACGCTGCAACCTGTAGCAGCGGCGTCCCAAGCGCCGGAGCGGTGGCCGAGTGGTCGAAGGCGCTCGCCTGGAAAGTGAGTATGGGTCAAAAGCCCATCGAGGGTTCGAATCCCTCCCGCTCCGCCATAAGCTTGTTTTGGAACGCTTTTTTGTCGTCGCATGCCCACCTTTTGCGCACATTCGGCATGCGCAGGACGTCCGCCAGGATCGCTTGCCGCCCAACCCAATCCCTGCCCGATCCTGACAGGAATGAAGGCAAGGTTTGGCTCACGGCTATGGCACGGCCACGGGCTCTGCTTTCGGCACCGCGGATCGAGACGCTCAGGAAGCCTTGGCGCGCGATTGACTTCGGTGACTTGCACCCTCGAATAGCCCCTTGCGGTTCGCGGCAATGGTCTCTGCGGCTTCAGCATCACGGCAAGCGCCGCGACCATGGCCTGGGCAACAATCAGGCCCGGGGCCTTGCCAAGGCGCGCAAGCTAGCGGCTGCGGTTGTTGCGAAGCTGCGGCAGGGGCTTGACCCGGAGGCCG
>JBDNCK010000223.1:0-3983 GCA_046719675.1 Sphingomonadaceae bacterium
GGAAAACCAGCTTTCGAGGAAGCTGCGCTGGGTGGTGGCCGCTGCCTCGGCGAGCTCCTCGAATGTCTGTGCTGGCGAGGCGGCGGCTGGCGCCGGCTCGGCTGCTGGCGCCGGCTCGGCTGCTGGTGCTGCCGGCTGCGCGGCAGCCCCGCCGCGCGGGGCCGCTTTCGCCCTTGCCGGCCGCGCGGCCCCAGGGTCGGCACCAGCCGTGCCAGCCTTCTTCCGGGGCGCCGGCTTGCCCGCCTTCTTTCGCGGCTGGCCGGGTTCGTCGGAATCGCGCGCTGCCATGTTGTCCTCCGGTCCTCGTCCAAACTGTCCTGCCGCCTGCCGGCTGGCGGCGCAAGGCGGCTAGGAATGTGCGCAGCGCTGTGGCAAGCCGGCGCGCCCCAGAAGAGCGCCGCACCCAATGGAAGATTTCTACCGCATCCGCCGCCTGCCCCCCTATGTCATCGCGGAAGTGAACGCGATGCGCGCGGCCGCCCGCCAGCGCGGCGAGGACATCATCGACCTCGGCATGGGCAACCCCGACCTGCCGCCGCCGCCGCATGTGATCGCCAAGCTCGCCGAAGTCGCCGCCAAGCCCGATGCGCATGGCTATTCGGCCTCGAAGGGGATTCCCGGCCTGAGGCGGGCGCAGGCCGCCTATTACCAGCGGCGCTTCGGAGTGGAACTGGACCCGGAGACCGAGATCGTGGTGACGCTTGGCTCCAAGGAAGGGCTCGCCAACCTCGCGCAGGCGATCACTGCGCCCGGAGACGTGGTGCTGGCGCCCAACCCCAGCTATCCCATCCACACCTTCGGCTTCATCATCGCGGGTGCCACCATCCGCTCGGTGCCCACCACGCCGGGCCCGCATTTCTTCGAATCGCTCGAGCGCGCCGTGCGCTTCACCGTGCCGAAACCCACGGTGCTGGTGATCGGCTATCCCTCCAACCCGACGGCCGAAGTGGTGGACCGCGCCTTCTATGCCGATGTCGTCGCCTTTGCGCGGGAGCACGGCCTGTGGGTGCTTTCCGATCTTGCCTATGCGGAAATCTATTTCGACGGAAAGCCGACGCCTTCGATCCTCGAGGTGCCGGGGGCGAAGGATGTCGCCGTCGAGTTCACCTCCATGTCCAAGAGCTATTCGATGGCCGGCTGGCGGATCGGCTTTGCCGTGGGTAACCGGCTGCTCATCAACGCGCTCACCCGCGTCAAGAGCTATCTCGACTATGGCGCCTTCACGCCCATCCAGGCAGCAGCGGTTGCCGCGCTCAATGGCCCGCAGGATATCGTCGAACAGAACCGCGAACTCTATCGCAAGCGCCGCGACGTGCTGGTGGAAGCCTTCGGCCGCGCCGGCTGGGAGATTCCGCCGCCGCCTGCGTCCATGTTCGCCTGGGCGCCGCTGCCGCCGGCGCTCAGGGAGCTGGGCAGTCTCGAATTTGCCAAACAGCTCCTCACCCATGCCGGCGTCGCGGTGGCGCCGGGCGTCGGCTATGGCGAGCTTGGCGAGGGCTTTGTGCGAATCGCGCTTGTCGAGAATGAGCAGCGCCTGCGCCAGGCCGCGCGCAACATCCGCCGCTATCTCCAGTCCATGGGCGTCAATGCGCCCGCTGCACGGGTGAGCGGCTGATGGCGGCACTTCGCCTGGGAATCGCAGGCCTTGGCACGGTCGGGGCCGGGGTCGTGCGGCTGCTGGATGCCAATGCCGACATCGTTGCCGAGCGCGCCGGGCGGCCGATCGTCGTCACCGCGGTCTCGGCCCGCGACCGCATGCGCTCGCGCGGGATCGATCTCGCCCGTTTCGCCTGGGAGGATGACGCCACCCGCCTGGCCGCGCGCGAGGATGTGGATGCCGTGGTCGAGCTGGTCGGAGGCGCCGACGGCCCGGCCCTGACGCTTGCGCGGGCCACGCTTGCGGCAGGCAAGCCGCTGGTGACGGCCAACAAGGCCATGCTTGCCCATCATGGCCTTGAACTGGCCGCGCAAGCCGACGCTGAGGCAGCCCCCCTCCGATTCGAGGCAGCGGTTGCCGGCGGCATCCCCGTCATCAAGGGGCTGCGCGAGGGAACCGCCGCGAACCGGCTCTCGCGCGTGTACGGAATCCTGAACGGGACCTGCAACTATATCCTCACCCGCATGGCCGCCGAGGGCCTCGAGTTTGCCGACGTGCTGGCCGACGCGCAGGCCCATGGCTTTGCCGAAGCCGACCCGAGCTTCGACATCGACGGGATCGATGCTGCGCACAAATTGTGCATTCTCTCGGCGCTTGCCTTCGGCGTGAAGCCGGATTTTGCGCCGCTCGAGATCGCCGGCATCGGCAGGCTGCGGCTGGCCGACATCCGCCAGGCGCAGGCCCTTGGTCACGAGATCCGGCTGGTCGGCCTTGCCGAATGGATGGACGGCCGTCTCTGCCAGCGCGTGACCCCAGCGCTCGTGCCGCGCGCGCATCCGCTGGCAAGCGTCGAAGGGCCGTTGAATGCCGTGGTGGCCGAAGGGGATTTCGTCGGCCGGCTGCTGTTCGTGGGGGCCGGAGCTGGTGCCGGGCCGACGGCAAGTGCCGTCGTCGCCGATGCGATCGCGATCGCCCGCGGCGAGGCCGGACCTGCCTTTTCCATGCCGGCGGCTGCCCTTGCGGCCCATGCGCCGGCCGGTGTTGCCGCGCGCAACGGGCGCTTCTACCTGCGCCTCCTCGTGCGGGACCGGCCGGGCGTACTCGCGGACCTGACGGCGGCCCTTCGCGATGCTGGCGTTTCCATCGAGAGCCTGAACCAGCCGGCGGCCGCGGAGGATGGAACCGCACTTGTCGTCATGGTGACGCATGATTGTGCTGAAAGCGACGCGCGCGCGGCCGTGGCAGCGATGGGCGGGCTCGACTCGGTTTGCACCGAGCCGCTTCTCATGCCACTGCTGCCCTTGGAAGGATGATGATGGCAACTGCGCTCAAGACCCAGGCAGAGCTGGACGCCAGCCATGTGCTCGACCGCGTGCTTGTCCTCGAGATGGTGCGGGTGACGGAATATGCCGCGATTGCAGCATCGCGCTGGATCGGCCGCGGCGACGAGAAGGCGGCCGACCAGGCAGCCGTGACGGCCATGCGCAATGCGCTGAACCGGCTGGCGTTCGAAGGCACCGTCGTCATCGGCGAGGGTGAGCGGGACGAGGCGCCGATGCTCTACATCGGCGAGAAGGTGGGAACCGGCGAAGGCCCGAAGATCGACATTGCGCTCGATCCGCTCGAAGGCACCACCATCACGGCAAAGTCCGGACCCAACGCCATGGCCGTGCTGGCGATCGCCGAGGAAGGCGGCCTCCTGAACGCGCCCGATGTCTATATGGACAAGCTGGCGATCGGGCCCGGCTACCCGGAAGGTCTGGTAAGCCTCGACAGGAGCCCGACCGAGAATATCCGGGCGCTCGCCGAAGCGAAGGGCGTCAAGCCCAACGAGATCATCGCCTGCGTCCTCGACCGGCCCCGCCACGAGTCGCTCATCCGCGAGCTGCGCGGCATCGGTGTCGGGATCACCCTCATCGGCGACGGCGACGTGGCCGGCGTGATTGCCGTGACCGATCCCGAAACGACGATCGACATCTATATGGGTTCGGGCGGAGCACCGGAGGGCGTGCTGGCAGCAGCTGCGCTGCGCTGCGTGGGTGGCCAGTTCCAGGGGCGCCTGCTGTTCCGCAACGAGGAAGAGAAGGCCCGCGCCCGCCGCTGGGGAATCAGCGATCTCGACCGCATCTACCATCTGCACGATCTTGCCAGGGGCGACGTGATCTTCGCCGCCACTGGCGTGACCGACGGCTCCCTGCTGCAGGGGGTGAAGCGCCTGCGCACCGGCCGCATCAAGACGGAATCCGTCGTGATGCGCGCGTCTTCCGGCACCATCCGCTGGGTCCGCGGCGACCGCGCCGGGGACCCGCCGCTGCTCTGACCGCCGCGGCGGCCCTGACCGGGGCAGCGGCGGACGAGCCCGCGCTCGGCGTCGCCCGATCGCTGT
>JBDNCK010000224.1:0-3981 GCA_046719675.1 Sphingomonadaceae bacterium
TAGGCGGCATGATCGTCGATGATGCGGTCGGTGGTGGCCGACGAGGTCTGGAGGATGGCGCCGCCGCCTTGCGCCACCATCACCGGCACGAAGGCCTGCAGCAGGTGGTGTACCCCCTTGAACTGGAGGGCGGACATGAGCTCGAGATCCTCCTCCTGCATCTCTTCCAGCGGCTTCAGCAGGCCGATCCCGGCGCAGTTGACGAGGATGTCCACCCGGCCGCCAAGCTTCTCGAGCGCCGCCTGCCTGAGCGCCTCCACCTGGTCGCGGAAGCGGATGTCGACGAGCGCCCAGTGGCCGCCGATCTCTGCTGCCAGCGCTGCCAGCGGTTCTTCCCGCCGTCCTGCCACGAGCACGGTTGCGCCCTCTGCCGCGAAGCGGCGCGCAATCGCCTGGCCGGCATTGTCCTTGCCGGCTGCACCCACGACTACGGCGGTCTTGCCTTCGAGACGCCCGCTCATGCCGCGATCCTTCCCAGCCTGTTCAGAACGGCCTCGGCTTCGGCCACGGTGTTCTCGACGATGGTGCGGCAGGGAAGAATTTCGTGCACGCCGCCACCGCCCTGCCCGGCTGCGAAGCACTGCGTCTCGGGATCGAGATTTTCGGTGACACCGGCAATCGGGCCAAGGCGGTTGAGCTGGGCCGATTCCATCGCCTGCAGCGGGAAGGGCTTGGCCGGTTCCTTCTCGAACTGCTCGGTCGTCCGGTTGCGGATGGCGCGCAGGGTCTTGCCCGTGAAGCCGCGCGAGACGACGGTGTCGGCCTCGCTCATCTTCACGATCGCCTCCTTGTAGGGGGCCCCTGCATGCGCTTCCTCGCTGGCAATGAAGCGCGTGCCCATCCAGACGCCCACGCAGCCAAGCGCGAGGGCGGCAGCGAGACCGCGCCCGTCATAGAGGCCGCCGGCGGCCACAACCGGGATCTTCACGGCGTCCACCACCTGCGGCCAGAGCGCCACCGACGCGACCGCACCCGTATGGCCGCCGCCTTCCGTCCCCTGTGCGATGACGAAATCGCAGCCTGCCTGCTCTGCCTTGCGCGCGTGATCGACCTTGCCGACCATCGCGGCGACGAGGATGCCGGCATCCTTCAGCTGCTTCACGATCGGATAGGGCACGCCGAGGCCGGCGATGAAGGCCCTCGCGCCATGCGCGATGATGACTTCCACCGAGGCGGTGAGACTCTCCGGCTGCGCGGCAAGAAGATCGACGCCGAACGGCTTGTCGGTCAGCTCGCGGACGCGTTTCATCTGGCTTTCGATGAACTTCGGCGTTGTTCCTGCCATGCCGAGCGAGCCGAAGCCGCCAGCCTCGGAGACTGCTGCACAGACTTCGGCATAGGAAACGCCGCCCATCCCGGCGAGCATCACGGGATGCGGGATGCCGAGCATGTCGGTGAGCGCAGTCCGGATCGCCATCTCAGGCCGCCTCGCGCGCGGCGGCCCGGCCGTAGAAGGTCTCGCCCCTGGCTGCCATCTCGCGCAGCCGCTGCGGCGCTGCAAAGCGGTCCCCGTGCTGCTCCGTCAGCCGGTCGAGGATCTCGACGACGCGGGCGATTCCCACCGTGTCCATGTGGCTGAACGGGCCGCCGGTGAAGGGCGCAAAGCCCCAGCCGAAGATGGCGCCCAGATCGCCATCCTGCGGAGTCTCGAGCACCCCTTCCGCAAAGCAGCGCGCGCACTCGACGAGCTGGCGATAGAGGAGGCGCTCCCTGACTTCGGCCGGCGATGGCTGTCTGGCGGCCAGCGGAAAATGCGCGGAAAGCTCGGGCCACAGATGCTTGGGGCTTCCGTCCTCGGGATAGTGATAGAAGCCCCTGCCATTCTTGCGGCCATGGCGGCCCAGTTCCATCATCTTCTCGATGACGGCCTCGCCCGGCCCGCCGCGATACTGGTCGCCGAGGTCCTTCTTCGTCTGCTGCGCGACCTTCCACGACAGGTCGAGGCCGACTTCGTCATTCACTGCCAGCGGCCCCACGGGCATCCCCATGTGGCGCGCCACATTTTCGATGAGCGCCGGCTTCGTGCCTTCGCCAAGCAGCGCCAGGCCCTCCTGCACGAAGGTGCCGAAGCAGCGCGAGGTATAGAAGCCGCGGCTGTCGTTGACGACAATCGGCGTCTTGCGGATCTGCGCCACATAGTCGAGCGCCTTGGCAATGGCGCGCGGGCCCGTCTTCTTGCCGACGATGATCTCGACGAGCGGCATTTTCTCGACCGGCGAGAAGAAGTGGATGCCGATGAAGTTCTCCGGCTTCGACCAGGCCTCGGCAAGGCCGGTGATGGGAAGCGTCGAGGTGTTGGAGCCGAAGATGGTGTCGGCGCCGACCACCGCCTCGGTTGCCTTCGTGACATCGGCCTTGATGTCGCGGGCCTCGAACACGGCCTCGATGATGAGGTCACAGCCGGCAAGATCGGCATAGTCCGTCGTCGGGCGGATGCGCCCCAGGATCTCGGCCATCTTCGCCTCGTCGGTGCGGCGCTTCTTCAGCCGATCGGCCGTGTACTGCTTGCCCTTCTCGGCGGATTCGAGATCGCGATCGAGCAGGACGACCTCGATGCCGGCCTGCGCCGAGACCATGGCGATCCCGGCGCCCATGAGGCCGGCGCCCAGCATCCCGAGCTTCTGCGTCTTCGCCGGCGGCTCGTCCTTGGGGCGCCGCGCGCCCTTTTCGGCCGCCTGCTTGGAGACGAACAGCGAGCGGATCATGTTGCCGGCCTGCGGGTCGGCTGCGACCTTGGCAAAATATTTGCTCTCGACCTGGATGGCCGTGTCCATCGGCAGCTGCGCGCCTTCATAGACCGCCGAAAGAATGGCCTTGATCTGGTTCATGTTCCCGAAGGATTGCCTGTGGGCCATGGCGGTTGCGCCAATGAAGGTCTGGGCGAAGGCCGGGTTCATGTGGCCGACCCCGCCGGGGAACTTGAAGCCCTTGTCGTCCCAGGGCTGGGTGGTCCTGTTCGGGTTGGCCTTCACCCAGGCAAGCGCGCGCGCGACGATTTCCTCGCGCGGGGCCAGCTCCTGCACCACGCCAAAGCCCAGCGCTTCCTGCGGGCTCATGTTCTTGCCCTGGAGGATGTACATGAGGGCCGATTGCACGCCCATGAGCCGCGGCAGGCGCTGGGTGCCGCCGGCACCTGGCAGCAGGCCGACAAGCACTTCCGGAAGGCCGAGCTGGATCTTCGGATCATCGGCCACCACCCGGTGATGGCAGGCAAGCACGATCTCGAGCCCGCCGCCAAGTGCCAGACCATTGACGGCAACGGCAACGGGTTTCCCCGAGGTCTCAAGATCACGCAGCAACCGGTTGAGGCCGAAGGTCGCCTCATAGATGCGGGCGGCTTTCGACTTCTCGGCGCCGGCTCCGCTGGTGCCGCCGGAGAAGTTCATCCCCTTGAGGTCGGCGCCGGCGACAAAGCCGCTTGCCTTGCCCGAAGTGATGACGGCGCCCTTGACGGCCTCGTCGGTGCGGATGCGTTCGACGGCAACAGCGAGGTCGCGGCTGAGCGCTTCGTTGATGACATTCATCGAAAGCCCCGGGCAATCGATCGTCAGCAGCAGGATGCCGTCGGAGTCGAGCTCCTGGCGGATGGCAACATCGGTCATGGGGGTTCCTCCCGGAATTCGCTTGTGATCAGACGCGTTCGATGACGGTGGCGGTGCCCATGCCGGCACCGACGCACAGGGTGACGAGGGCGGTGTTGAGGTCGCGACGCTCCAGCTCGTCGAGCACGGTGCCGAGGATCATGCCCCCGGTGGCGCCCAGCGGATGGCCCATGGCAATCGCACCGCCGTTCACGTTCATCTTCTCGTGCGGGATCTCCATATGCTTCATCATCCGCAGCACGACGGACGCGAAGGCCTCGTTCAGCTCGAAGAGGTCGATGTCGTCCTTGGTCATGCCGAGCTTCTTCAGGAGCTTCTGCGTGACATAGGTGGGCCCTGTCAGCATGATGAGCGGCTCCGAGCCGATGGAGGCCATGCC
>JBDNCK010000225.1:0-3957 GCA_046719675.1 Sphingomonadaceae bacterium
CCTCGCCGACCTTGCGAAGGGACGGCGCCCGGGCCCGCAGACCTCGCTCATCAAGCTGGTGGCCGCCAACATCCGCCAGGCCATCGACGAGCTTGCCGTCGACCTGTTCGGCCCGGCTGGCCTGCAGCTGCCGCCCGAGCGGCCGCTCTATGGCAACAGCGCGCCCGAGCCTGTCGCCAGCCGCGAGGCGCAGCTCGCCATGCCCACCTATCTCAACGGCAGGGCGTGGACGATCTTCGGCGGCTCGAACGAAGTGCAGAAAGGCATCATCGCCAAGCAGGTGCTCGGCCTCTGAAGCAGGCGCCTGAGCACGGGGCGATGGCTCAGCCCGCCGCGAAACGGGAGTGGCGGCGAGGGGGTGCGCGCCTTCTCCGCGCCACCTAGCTGCCTTTCCCTGCCATGGCCGAGCCGCGCGAAGGGAAACCGACCGGGGCCGTGGCTGTGCTGCTGGTCGCGCCGGCGGCGCCCTGACCCCTGGCAGGCGGCCCTGCCCATCAGGCACCGAAATGGCACGGGCACCCGGCTGACGCGGGCTGCGGGCTGACGGCTGCGACTTTCGCGCAACAGGGTGGCGGCCCTCTTGCACGACACCCCCAAAGTTGTCTGGACAAATTCTGCCGCTCCGGCGCATCCTGAAACGAAACCGCAGAAGGAAGGGGTTCGATGCGCGCGTTTCTTCTGGCCGCAACCGCGTTGACGCTGGCTGTTCCCGCCCATGCCCAGTCTGGCGAGCAGGTGGCTGCATCCGAAGAGGCGATGTTCGGCGACATCCTGGTGACGGCGCGCAAGCGCGAGGAATCGCTGCAGGACATTCCGCTCGCCATCTCCGCCTTTGGCGCCGAGGAAATCCGGCAGGCGCGGATCGAGCGGCTTTCGGATCTTGCCAAGCTGACGCCTGGCCTCAACTTCACCCCGCTCTTCGGCGCGCAGAACCAGCTTCCGATCATCCGCGGGGCGGCGCAGACCTTCGGCGCGCTCAATGTCGGCGTGTTTCTCGATGGCGTCTTTCTGTCGGGCAAGGCGGGCGTTGACATCGAGATGAACGATCTCGAGCGGATCGAGGTGGTGAAGGGCCCGCAATCCGCGCTCTACGGCCGGAATACCTTTGCGGGGGCCATCAACTACATCACCAAGCGGCCGACCGACGTGTGGACGGGCGACACCGAAATCAGCTTCGGAACCCAGGGCCTGGTCAAGGTGGTGGGCGGCGTGTCCGGCCCGGTTGCGGATATCGTGCGGATCCGCCTTGGCGGCTTCTACCGCGAGCAGGACGGCTGGTATCGCTCCGCCATCGATGGCGAGCGGGTGGATTTCTCCAAGGACTTCGGCGGCCAGCTGGTGGTGGAAGTCGAGCCATCGACCCAGTTCCGGGCGACGCTGCGCATGACCTACACCGAGGAGGACAGCGGCCAGCCGCCCTCCAATGTCATCCGCACCAATTCCGATCCCGCGCGGCCTGCCGGCTCGCCGGTGGGCACCGTGCGCAACCTCTTCTACAAGGGGGAACTGCCCGTCATTCCGCGCGACGGCGTGACGGTGAACCAGGCCGACAACCCCATTCTCGTGCCCGTCGCCGGTTCGTTCGGAACCCGCGGCGACACGTTCCGCGCCAACCTGGCGCTGGAATGGACGGCGGACTTCGCCACCCTGACCTCGCTCACCTCCTATGACAAGCGCAATGTCGACTATCTGTTCGACGGCGACAACACGGTGTGTGACCGGCCGGGCGGCTGCCCGAACTTCGGCTTCCCCTTCGTGCCGGCGATCCCGGTGGGCGCTTCCTCTTTCGCAACATCCTCGGTCAGTGGCTATTTCGAGGATGTGGCGCAGGAGCTGCGGCTTGCCTCCAACACCGAGGGGAAGATCTCCTGGCTCGTCGGCTGGTATTATTATGACGGCAAGACGAACAATATCGATCGCAGCCTGACGCCGATCACGGTTGCAGCGCGCAATGCGTTCGGTTTCCCCAACCAGGTCTCGACCACCCGCAGCCACTCGCTGTTCGGCTCGGCCACGGTGCGGCCGGTGGACTGGCTTGGCCTCACGGGCGAGCTGCGCTGGGAAACGGAAAAGCAGACGTTCCGCCAGTCGCCCACCAACCCGGCCGCCACGCCCGGCGCCTCGACCCGCACCTTCAACCTCAAGCAGGACTTCGAGTTCGTGACACCGCGCGTCATCGTCGATGCGCGGATCGATCAGGGCAAGATGGCCTATTTCTCCGTTGCCAAGGGGAACAAGACGGGCGGCTTCAACACCAATCTCAACATCACGGATGACCAGCGCACCTATGGCGAGGAAACCAGCTGGAACTATGAAATCGGCCTGAAGACGAGCTGGTTCGACAATCGCCTGCAATGGAACATCGCCGCCTATTACATCGACTGGGATGATCAGCAGGTCGCCTGCCAGAATCCGCCGCAGTTCGGAGGCACCACCACGCAGCGCACCTATGTCTGCAACGTCGGCCAGGCCGAGATCTTCGGGATCGAGACGGATTTCATCGCGCGGTTCAACAACTGGCTCTCGCTGGTGGGCAATTATGCCTGGACCAACCCGGAATATCGTGCCTTCGTGGACGACAGCCTGAACCAGCAGCTGGCCATCCTGGGGCAGCCGCCGCTCAACTATGACGGGAACAAGCTTCCCTATGTGCCGGCGCACAAGATCCTCATCTCGCCGCGGGTGAATTTCCCGGTGACGGAGAATTATGACTTCACCGGCCGGCTCGATTTCGCCTGGCAGTCCCGCAGCTGGCTGCGCGCCGAGAACTTCGCCTGGTTCGGAGACAAGACGACCCTTGACCTGCGGCTGAGCATCGATTCCGATCGCTATGGCGTGCAGTTCTTCATCAACAATCTGACCGACGACCGGACTCCGCTTGCCGGCGTCCGCTTCTTCGATGCGGTCAATTTCTCGGTGCAGGCGCCGCTGGTCACGGGGGCCCCTGGCCGGCAATTCGGCGGAGCACTGCGGGCGCGCTTCTGATGCTGGGGCGGCGCGGGTTCCTGGGCGGTGCGCTGACCGTCGCTGCCTGGCCGGCTCTTGCCGACACCCGGGGCCTGCTGGCCAGCGGGGGCTTCGACCGCCCCGCCTTCGATGCCTGGGTGAAGGTGCGGGTCGGCACGGGGGATCCGGTGTTCTGGTATTCCGAGGGCACCGTCCGCCGCTTCCCGACGGGCGAGCTTCTGGCCTTTCTGGAAGGGTTCGACACGGCACGCTCGCACTGGCCGGAGCCCGGGCAGCCGGTCGCCCACCAGTACAACCGCAAGATCTATGTCTGGCGCGACAGGGAGACCGGTGAACCGCTGCGCGGGGCCGACGGTGCCCCGGCGCCGGACATCGCCTATCCCTACCAGTTCATCACCTATCGCCTCTCGGGCGACCGGGTGGAGACGATGGTGGAACAGGGCAGCGGCAACCGCCTCGCCCGGATCGGGCCGGAGGCGATGATGGCCGTGAGGCGACAGGGCCGCACGCTCATCTTCACGGCACCCGTCTATCTCGACCTTGCGATCGGTCCCTCGGCGCGGATGCAGGCCTTCGAGAATTATGATTTCGTGGCCGATCCCGAAGCACCGCCGGAGACCTGGGTGCTGTCCTGGATGCGCACGGGCGAGGCGCCGCCGGCGCTGGGCGGCGGGCCGGCCGTGCTCCACCTTGTCACGCGCCGGTTCGAGCGGTTCGCGGATCTGCCCGAACGCATGCGCCGCCATGTCGAGACATCCGCCCCGCTGTGGCGGCAGCCGCCGGCCGATCTTGCGGAAATCCGCCGCCTGCAGGCCGGCTGAGGGCTTGCGAAGCACAAGGCGCGCCGCTATCGCGACGCTCCCCGGGCGCGTAGCTCAGCGGTAGAGCACTGTGTTGACATCGCAGGGGTCACAGGTTCGAACCCTGTCGCGCCCACCATTTTCCCTTTTCCGCAGGTGATGCTAGGCTGGCTGGCGAAGGAGCTGCCAT
>JBDNCK010000226.1:0-3951 GCA_046719675.1 Sphingomonadaceae bacterium
GCAGGCGCGGCTCGAAGGCGGGAGCAGCCTCGAAGGCAAGGCCGCCGGCAAGATGCAGGCCCTGGCGGGCAAGGGCCCGGGCGCGGCCGAGCGCAGGGCCGACGTCGGCCAGCGTGCGGGCCTCGATAATGGCCGACGGCCGTTCGAACAGGAGGCCGGTGCCGTCCGGCGCGGGAAACAGGGCAAAGGGTGCAGTTGGATCCGGGGTTGGCATGGGCGGGGGTGACTTGCTAGCGGCTTCCCGAACCCGGCGCGACCGCGATCGCGCCGCACGCACCGGGCCATTCGCAAGGCCCGGGCCATTCGGGAGACAGATGTGTTTCGTGCCGCCCTTCTCAGCCTTGCCCTGCTGCTTGCGCCGATGGTGCAGGCCAGCGAGGTGCCGCCGCCGGCAGCCCTGACGCTCGATGGCGTGCCCAGGGTGCCCGCCGACCTTGCCGAGAGGGTGCGCCCCTACATGGAGTTCCGCACCGCCTCCTTCCAGGGATGGGATCCGGTGGGGCGGGGGATGCTGGTCGGCACCCGCTTCGGGGACTTCCAGCAGCTGCACCTGGTGGCAGCTCCGGGCGCGGCGCGCCGCCAGCTGAGCTTTGCCGCCGAACCGGTGCTGGCCGGCAGCTTCGCACCCGGCAAGGGCGATGTGCTGCTGGCCAGCGCGGACGTGGGCGGGGCCGAGAATTTCCAGCTGTTCCGGCTGGCGGACGGGCGGATGCAGCTGCTGACCGACGGGAAGAGCCGCAACACCGGGGCCACCTGGTCGAAGGATGGCCGCCTCGTGGGTTTTGCCTCGAACGCGCGCAACGGGCGCGATTCCGATCTCTGGGTGATGGATCCGCGCGATCCCGCAACAAGGCGGCTGGTGGCCGAGCGCGAGGGCGGGGGCTGGGCGTTCCTCGATTTCTTCCCTGATGGGCGAAGCGCGCTGGTGGCGCGCTATGTCTCGATCCAGGAGAGCGAGCTCTACCGGCTGGAGCTGGCCAGCGGCGCGGTGCAGCCGATCACGCAGGACAAGGTGCCGGTTTCCTATGGCGCAGCGCGGGTGGCAGCCGACGGGCGCCTCTTCGTCACCTCCGACAGGCTCGGCGAGTTTCGCGAGCTTGGCACCGTCGATCCTGAAACGGGCGCCTTCACCCGGCTGGGGCCGCCGGGCCGCTGGGACGTGGAGGCCTTCGACCTGTTCCCCGACGGCAGCCGGGTGGCTGTCGTGACCAACGAGGCGGGCGTGTCGCGGCTGCGGATCCTCGATTCGCGCACCGGCGCCGTGCTGCTCGAGCCGACGCTTCCGGCCGGGGTCATCGGCGGGCTGGAAGTGGCGCCCTGGGGCGAGGTGGGCTTCTCGCTTTCGGGCGCGCGCTCGGCGGGTGACGCCTGGAGTCTCACGGCCGAGGGCGAGCTCCGGCGCTGGACCGCAAGCGAGACGGGCGGGCTTGACCCGGCCGTCAACCGCGAGCCGGAGCTGGTGCGGGTGAAGAGCTTCGACGGCCGCGAGGTGACGGGCTTTCTCTATCGGCCCGACCCGGCGAAGTTTCCGGGGCCGCGGCCGCTGATCGTTTCCATCCACGGCGGGCCGGAAGCGCAGGCGCGGCCCGTCTTCCAGGGGCGGAACAACTATCTGCTGAACGAGCGGGGCGTGGCGCTCTTTTATCCCAACGTCCGCGGCTCCTCCGGCTTCGGCAAGACCTTCGTCAGCCTCGACAACGGGCCGTGGCGGCGCGAGGATTCGGTGAAGGACATCGAGGCCTTCGTGAAGGCGCTGCGCCGCGACCGGGGGATCGACTCGAAACGGATCGGAGTAACCGGCGGCTCCTATGGCGGCTACATGACCTATGCGGCGCTCACCCTCTATCCCGATCTGTGGCGCGCGGGGCTGGCCGTGGTGGCCATTTCCGACTTCGTGACCTTCCTCGAGAACACGGCCGATTATCGGCGGGACCTGAGGCGCGTCGAATATGGCGACGAGAGCGATCCGAAGCAGCGGGCGAAGCTCAAGGAAATCTCGCCGCTGGGAAGGGCGTCACGGATCCGGGTTCCGCTCTTCGTGGTGACGGGGGCCAATGATCCGCGCGTGCCGGCCTCCGAAGCCGACCAGATGGTGGCAGCCGTGCGCGCGCAGGGGCGCGAGGCCTGGCACCTGGTGGCCGCCAACGAGGGCCATGGCTTCCGCCGCAAGGAAAACCAGGACTATCAGTTCTGGACGAGCCTCATCTTCTGGGAGAGGCATCTGCTGGGCGAGTGAAGCTTCCCCTTCAGTCGGTGCCGGGGGACGCGGGGAGCGGATCGCTTGCCGGGAAGCTTTCGGCAAGGTCGCGATCGATTCGCGCCGATTCCGGGGCCGGCGCCGGGGCCGGCGGCAACGGTGCCGCGGCGGCCTCGCCCTCGCGGATGGCAGCGGTGATCATGCGCGTCCAGCCGTCGCCGTCTCCGGCTGCCGCGACGCTCCCGTCGGCCTCGCGGATGGCGCGCAGGATGGCAAGTGCGGCCGGCAGGTGCGAGGGCCATTCCCGATCGACGGCAGGACCGGCGGATTCCTTCCAGCCCTCGGCATTTCCGGACAGGCGCCAGCCGGCAAGGACGCGGGCAATGCGCTGGGCAACGGGTGTTTCGGCATGTTCGGACATGCCGCGACAACCGGCAGAAGGCGCAAGGGTTCCCGCCCGCCGGCTCAGCGGGCCGAAAAGACATCCTCCCGTTCGAGATTGAAGGGGGGCGGATAGCCGGCAGCGCTCGCCGTCTCGGCGATGAGGCGGTTGGTGTCGAAGGTGACCTGCCAGTAATGGTCGGTGTGGCAGAAGGGGCGCACGGCAAGCACCGTGCCCAGCTCGTTGAAGTCGAGGATCTCGACGACCGGCGCTGGGTCGGCGAGCACGTTCGGGATGGCGGGAAGCGCGGCCTTCAGGCGGGCGATGGCATCGAGCGGATCCACCCCGAAGGCGAGCTGCATGGTGCGGTCCACCCGGCGGAAGGGGTGGGCGGAGAAGTTGCGGATCGCCTCGCCCGAGATCGTCGCATTGCCGACGATCGTCTGGACATTGTCGGGCGCCGTGATGACGGTGTTGAACAGGCCGATCTCGGTGACGGTCCCCTCGATGTCGCCGGCCACCACATAGTCGCCCACCTTGTAGGGGCGGAAGATGATGAGGAAGGCGCCGGCGGCGAAATTGCCGAGCAGGCCCGACCAGGCAGCGCCGATCGCCAGGCCGACGCCGGCGAGAAGCGCCGCGAAGCTTGTCGTCTCGATGCCGAAATAGCCGAGGATGGCAACGACAAGGACGATATTGAGGGTGACGGCGAGGATGTTGGCGATGTAGCGCTGGAGCGTCGCATCGAAGTTGCGTGCGGTGAGCACCCGGCCGAGCATGCGGATGCCGAAGCTGATGAGCCAGCGGCCGACCATGTAGAGGACAAGGGCGCCGAGCACCTTGAGGCCGAAATCGACGGCAAGCGGCAGGTAGCGGTCGGAGAAGGTGGTGACTTCGCGCTCGATGGTCTGGATGTCCGGTTCCATGTGGCTGCTCCCCTGGAATGGGGCGCGCCTTAGGGGGCCGGCCGGGGCAGGGAAAGCGGAATCTCCGGGTTCGGCGCGCTCAGGCGCGGTGGAGCGGGGCCATCAGCCGGGCGACGAAGGCCTCGCGCTCTTCCGACAGGCGCGCTTCCACCTCTGCCGGCAGCCGGTGGGCCTCGGGCGCAGTGGCAGCCGAGGTCACCGCGGTTGCCGCCCAGTGCTCGAGGCGGGCGAGGCGGTGGCGGGTGACCCACTGCGCCTCGGCGAGATCGAGCAGCATGCGCAGGAGCGTGTCGACGGCCGGGTCGGGGAAGAAGGCAGGCGGCGGATCCCGGGCGTCTGCGGGAAGCGGGGGGAAGCCGCTCATCGAAACGCGCCGTAGCAGTACCAGACGACGCCATCCGACAGGCGGCCGAGCTTGTCGGAGGCGCTTGGCGATGTGGCGCCGG
>JBDNCK010000023.1:0-12157 GCA_046719675.1 Sphingomonadaceae bacterium
CCGATCTGTCGCTCGCCTGGTCGACCATTGCCCAGATGGGTTTCATGATCCTGCAGTGCGGGCTGGCCCTGTTCCCGCTGGCGCTGCTCCACATCGTTGCCCATTCCCTCTACAAGGCGCATGCCTTCCTCGCGTCGGGCAATGCGGTGGAGGCAGTGGCGGCCATCCGGCGGCCGGGGCCGGTTGCGGTGCCGTCGGCCGGCGCGGTCGCCCGGGCGTTCGTCCTGGCGCTTGCCCTTTATGCCGGGGTCGCCTTCGCCTTCGGGCTCGATGGCAAGGCGCCCCAGGTGCTGGCGCTCGGCGCCATCCTGGTGATGGGCGTGGCCTATCTCGTGGCGCAGGGGCTGGCCGATGCCGCGCCGCGCGCGCTCACCGTCCGCACGCTGGCGGCAAGCCTTGCGGCCTCCATCGGCTATTTCTCGCTGCAGGCCGGTGCCTTCTTCCTGACATCGGGCACGCTTCCCGCCACGCCTGAGGCAGGGTCGCTGCAGTGGGCGGTCATCATCCTCGCGATCCTGAGCTTCGGTGCGGTTGCCGTGCTGCAGGCCCTGCTGCCGCTGTGGGGCGGGCATCCGGCCGCGCTTGCGCTCAGGGTGCATCTTTCCAACGGACTTTATCTCAACGCCGCGACCGACCGGCTGCTCGGCAGCTTCCAGCGCGCGCAAGTGAAAGGCTGACTGCGATGCTGAAGACCTTTGCCATCGAACCGGTGCAGCTGGATCAGGCGATCCGTGCGGCATCGCTGCTGGTGCCGCCCGCCTTCCCGCTTGCGGCAACCGTTGCCGTCAACCCGTTCGTCGGTCAGGCAGGCGAGGATCTGGCGACCGCTGCAGAGCGGCTGGCACGGGTTTGCCCGGAGCGCATGACGATGCCGCGCGCCTGGTTTGCCGAGCAGATCGCCGATGGCCGCATTGCAGCAGGGGATCTGGAGGCTGCGCTCGTCGCTTGCCGCCACCCCGACAGGCCCGCAGATGTTGCAGCCCTCATCGAAGAGGCCGGAAGCGAACCGCGCCGCTTCCGGCCGATCGCCACCGTCGCCGAGCTGGCTGCAGAGGAGACGGGAGTCGACTGGCCGGCCATCCTTGCCGACCGCATCGGCCATTTCGCCGGCCAGTGGTTCGATGCCGGCCAGGCGCTGTGGCCCCTGGGCGACCGCGGCGGCCCATGGGCGACCTTCCGGGCGCTTGCTGCCCAGGATCTTTCGCTCGAGATCCTCGGCCTGCCCGGCATCTGTGCGGAAGTGGCGGAATGGCCGCTGACCGCGCGGGACACCATCGCCGAGGCCGTGCGGCGGCTGATGATCCCGGAGGCAGCCCTGGAGGGTGTCTTCCACCGGCTGTTCACCACCCTTGGCGGCTGGGCCCAGCTGGCCCGCGCCCGCGGCTTCGAGGCGGAACGCGCCGGCGGGGAAGACGCGACCCAGGAAGGCTTTCTGGCCATTGCCCTCTTCCACGAGGCGGCGCTCTTCACGCGGTATCGGGAAGCGATCGGTGATCGCTGGGAAGGTGCGCTTGCTGCCCATGCCGCGCCGGTGGTGCCATCGCGCGCGGCTGTTGTGGACTCCATCCTGCAGGAAGCTGCCGACCGCGCCAGCGCGCGCGAGGTGGCGCAGCTGCTCGCCCAGCCGGTGACCCAGCCCTGCGTGGGCCGACCAAGGGCCCAGGTCGCCTTCTGCATCGACGTGCGGTCCGAACCGTTCCGCCGGGCGCTCGAGGCGGTCTGCCCGGATGTCGAGACCCGCGGATTTGCCGGCTTCTTCGGCCTGCCCCTGCGCCATCGGGGCTTTGCCTCCGACGAGGCGGAAGCGCGGCTTCCGGTCCTTCTGGAGCCGGCGGTGGAGACGGTCGCCGGAGGGGCGACCGTCGCTGTCGCCGACGCGCGCGCGCGGATTGCAGCGCGGGCCAAGCGCGCCTGGGGCCGCTTCAAGCTGGCAGCCGTTTCCTCCTTTGCCTTCGTGGAGG
Source organism: Sphingomonadaceae bacterium (assembly GCA_046719675.1). Lineage (GTDB taxonomy): Bacteria > Pseudomonadota > Alphaproteobacteria > Sphingomonadales > Sphingomonadaceae > Thermaurantiacus. The sequence continues at coordinate 1,962 of JBDNCK010000023.1, forward strand.
CGGCGGGCCCGATCTACTTCGGCCGCCTGTTCCGCGACTCGCTCAGGACGGCAAGGCCGGCGAGGGTGGAACCGGCGCCGGTCGCCCCCGAGCTCCCCTATTCCGCGCGCGTCGAGGCAGCCGCGAAGATCCTGGGCGCAATGTCGCTCACCTCGGGCTTCGCGCCGCTGGTCCTGCTTGTGGGGCATGGCGCCGATGTCGTGAACAACCCGATGGCAAGCGCGCTGCAATGCGGCGCCTGTGGCGGCCATGCCGGCGACGTCAATGCCCGCCTGCTGGCAGCCTTGCTGAACGAACCCGATGTGCGTGCCGGGCTTGCCCAGAGCGGAATCACGATCCCCAAGGACACGCGCTTCCTGGGCGGCCTGCACGAGACGGTGACGGATACGGTGCGGCTGTTCGATGTCGAGGGCGATGGCGACCCGCGCGTGCGCGAGCTGGAGGCAGATCTTGCAGCCGCCGGGCGGCTCGCGCGCGCCAACCGGGCGCCGGCCCTGCCACGGGCAACGACGGGCGACGCGCTGATGACCCGTGGCGCCGACTGGGCCGAAGTCCGGCCGGAGTGGGGCCTTGCCGGCGCCCGTGCCTTCATCGCTGCCCCGCGTGCCATCACCGCGGGGCGCAATCTGGAGGGCCGCGCCTTCCTGCACTGCTATGACTGGACCCGCGACCAGGGCTTTGCCGTGCTCGAACTCATCATCACGGCACCCGTCGTCGTCGCCAGCTGGATCAGCTTGCAATATTATGGCTCGTCGGTCGCGCCGGGGCATTTCGGTGCCGGCAACAAGCTGCTCCACAATGTGGTGGGCGGCATCGGCGTGCTGGAAGGCAATGGCGGACCGTTGCGCACCGGCCTTGCCTGGCAGTCGGTGGCCGATGCCGAGGCCCTCGTCCACGAACCGCTCCGGCTGGCCGTGATGATCGCAGCGCCACCCAGCGCGGTTGCCGACATTCTCGAGCGGCACCCTGGCGTCGCGCAGCTCTTCGACAATGGCTGGCTGCAGCTGCTGCTGCTGGACGACCGCGGCCAGGTCATCGCACGCCGCGAGCAGGGAGGGTTCGTGTCCATTCGCAACCTGGAGCAGGTGCCGGCCTGAGCGCGCCGCGGGGGCGCCCGGCTCCGGGGCTGCGTCTGGCCCCGGGGTTGGCAGGACGCTCTTTCATCGCCATGTTCCAGCTGCTGGAGGAGCAGGCAAATGCTGACGATCAAGGCTTTCTGGCTGGCCGGCGCGGTGATGGTTGGCGCGCTCAGCCAGTTCTGCGTGAACTACGGCTTCTGCGCGGGGCTGCTCTAGCTCAGGGCGCCGGCTTTGCCCGGGTGCCCGGCGCTTCTGCCGGCACGAAGCTGTGCGGGCCCACGCCCAGCCACAGGAGGATCGGCGCGCCGATGTAGATCGACGAGAAGGTGCCGATGATGACCCCGATCAGCATGGCGATGGAAAAGCCGAAGAGCACCTGGCCGCCGAACAGCACCAGCGTGCCGAGCGCGATGATCATCGTCAGGCTGGTGACGACGGTGCGCGCCAGGGTCTCGTTGAGCGAGAGATCCAGCAGTGGCACCATGTCCATCTTGCGGTATTTGCGCAGATTCTCGCGGATCCGGTCATAGACGACGATGGTGTCGTTGAGCGAATAGCCGACGATGGTGAGCACGGCGGCGATGATGGAGAGGTTGAACTCCCACTGGAACAGCGCGAACAGGCCGAGCGTCACGGCCACGTCGTGCACGAGCGCCACGAGCGCGCCGACCCCGAACTGCCACTCGAACCGGAACCAGATGTAGAGCGAGATCCCGATCATCGCAAAGAGGATCGCAAGGCCCGCCTGGCGGACCAGCTCGCCCGAGACCTTGCCCGAGACCGTTTCCACCCGCCGGAACTCGACTCCCGGATAGGCCTCGGCGAGGCTCTGCTGCACCGAGGCGACCACCCGCTGCACTTCCTCGTCATCGCCTGGCGGCAACGGCAGCCGGATGGCAACCGTGTTGGCGTCCCCGAAGGACTGCAGCGAGCCCTGGCCGGCGCCCAGCGCATTCACCGTTGCGCGCAGCGTGTCGAGCGGAACCGGCTGTTCGAAGCGCGCCTCGATCATCAGGCCGCCGGCGAAGTCCACCCCGAAGTTGAGGCCGCGAACGGCCACCAGCACCACCGAGGCAAGCGTGAACGCAATCGCGAGCGCAAAGCCGATGTTCCGATACTTGAGGAACGGGATGTTCGTGCCGTCGGGGACAAGCTTCAGAAGGCGCATGGAGCCAGGTTCCTAGAGCGCAAGCGCGGCCGGGCGGTTGGCCCGGATCCAGCGCGAGACGATGAGACGGGTGACGGTGACGGCGGTGAAGACGGACGTGACGATGCCGATGGTCAGCACGACGGCAAACCCCTTGATCGGGCCGGAGCCGAACCAGAAGAGCAGGACTGCAGCAATCACATTGGTGACATTGGCATCGAGGATGGCCCGGAAGGCCTGCTCATAGCCCGTCTCCACCGCGGTGATGACCTTGCGGCCCTTGCGGAGCTCTTCGCGGATGCGCTCGTTGATGAGCACATTGGCATCGACGGCCGCGCCGATCGTCAGCACGAAGCCGGCGATGCCGGGCAGGGTGAGCGTGGCGCCGATCGCCGACATGATGCCGAGGATGAGGAACCCGTTCAGGATCAGCGCCGTCACCGACCAGACACCGAACCGGCCGTAGGTTGCGATCATGAACAGGGCCACGAGCACCACGGCAAGCGCCGAGGCGATGGCGCCGGCGCGGATCGAATCGGCACCGAGATCCGGCCCGACCGTCCGTTCCTCGATCACCGTCAGCTCCACTGGGAGCTTGCCCGAGCGCAGCAGGATGGCGAGCTCGTTGGCGGTTTCCGTCGTGAAGCTTCCCTGGATGATGCCCGAGCCGCCGAGGATCGGCTCGTTGATGCGCGGGGCCGAGATGATCTGGTTGTCGAGCACGATCGCAAACGGCCGGCCGACATTTTCCTGGGTGGCGCGCCCGAAGCGGCGGCCGCCGGTTGCATCGAAACGGAAGGAGACGACGGGCACGCCATCCTGGAAGGTGGGCTGCGCGTCCACCAGCTGATCTCCGGTCACGATGGCGCGGCGCCTGACGGCCATCGGCGGCCCATCGACGGAGGGGAGGACCTGGCTTCCCGGCGGCGCGCGGCCCTGCGCCACCATCTCCGGATCGGCCTCGAGATCGACGAGTTTGAATTCAAGCCGCGCGGTCTTGCCGATGAGTGCCTTGAGCGCATCGGGATCCTGCAGGCCCGGCACCTGCACGACGATCCGCGTGTCCCCCTGGCGGATGATGGTGGGCTCACGGGTGCCGAGCTCGTCCACCCGGCGCCGGATGACTTCGGCGGCCTGGCTCATCGCGCTGTCGGTTTCCTGGGCGATCCCGGCCTGCGTCGGCGTCAGCACGATGCGGTTGCCGTCCATCACGGCGACATCGAAGTTGCGCTGGCCGGTCAGCCCGCCCAGCGGCCGGGCGAGCGAGCGCATCAGTTCGACGGCGCGGTCGAGATCGGCGGTGTCGCGCACGGTGAAGCTGACGGCGCCGCCGCGGGTGCCGAGATCGGTGACCCGGATCGGCCCGCCTTCTGCCTGGCGCAGCTCGGCGCGGGCGGTTTCCTCGAGGATTTCCAGGCGCTGCCGCAGGACATCGGCCGGGCTGGCCTCGAGCAGGATGTGGGAGCCGCCGCGCAGGTCGAGGCCGAGGTTCAGCTGGTTGGCCGGGATCCAGTCGGGCAGCTGCGCGATCTGGCGCTCGGGAAAGAAGTTCGGCAGCGCAAACAGGATGCCGGCCACCAGGATGCCGATGATGCCCCAGGTCTGCAGGCGGGAGAATTCGAGCATGTCAGGCCTTTGCGTCGTTGGCCGGCGATGCGCTTCCCCTCGGCGTTACGCTGGTAAGCGTTGCCTTGACCGCCCGCACCTTCACCTGCGGCGCCAGTTCGATCTCCACTTCCGTATCCGTCACCTTCGTGGCCTTGCCGATCAGGCCGCCGCCGGTCACCACCTCGTCGCCGCGCTTGACGGCTGCCACCATCTCCCGGTGCTCCTTCATGCGCTTCTGCTGCGGGCGGATGATGAGGAACCAGAAGATGACGAACAGCAGGATGAGCGGAAAGATCTGGATGAAGATGGCACCCGCTCCGCCGGCGGCGCCCCCTGCGGCTTGCGCAAAGGCAGGACTTGCAAACATGAACCCGTCTCGTCTGTTGGGAAAGGCCGTGCCCTTACACGGCTGCTGCGGGATTTTCAAAAGGGGATTGGCGCATGGATGAGACGGTGAGGGATGCGCTTGTCCGCGCCGCAGCCGCGCTCGAGCGGCTGGCGCCGCCGCCTGTCGCCGAGGCCGATGCCAGGCAGGCGAAGGCCATGCGCTGGACGGGCCGCCACCTCCTGGCCGTGCCGCCAGCGCCGGTCGTGCCGCTCGCCCGTTTTGTCGGCGTCGACCAGCAGATCGCGGCGCTGGAGCGCAACCTTGCAAGCCTTGCTGCGGGACGGGCCGCCCACGACATGCTGCTGTGGGGCGCGCGCGGCATGGGCAAGTCCGCGCTGGTGCGCACGCTCGCCCAGAAGACAGGCGTTGCGCTGGTGGAAGCCTCGGCCGCCGATCTTGCTACCCTGCCAGACCTGTTTGCGCGCCTGTCCGGAGCGCCGGGGCCGTTCCTGCTGTTCGTGGACGACATCGCCTTCGAGCCGCATGATCCCGCGATCCGGGCGCTGCGCTCGCTGCTGGATGGCGGGGTGGCCGCGCGGCCGGAACACACACGGCTTGCCGTCACCTCGAACCACCGCCACCTTGCCGGCCGGCCAGCCGACGACACGGCCGCACGCCATGCCCGCGACCTCGAGCATGACCAGCTGGCGCTTGCCGACCGCTTCGGGCTTGTCCTCGGCTTCCACCAGCCGGGGCAGGCGGACTATCTCGAGATGTGCGCGCGCTATCTGGCAGCCGAGGGGCTGGCGCTCGACGAGACGGAGGCGCTGGCCTTTGCGCTGGCCCGTGGCGGCCGCTCCGGGCGGACGGCGTGGCACTACCGGGTGGAGGTGCTGACGCGCTGCGCCGGAGGCAGCTCTTGCAGATAAGAATGATTTGCAATAAGCACGCGGACGAAGGGAGAGCCCGCTTGTCCGCCTTTGCTGCATCGCCATTCGTCATCGACGCCCCGCTCAGCGCCAGCCCGGAGGGGCGGCTGCTGCGCGCCCTGCGCATCTGGGTGCTGATCGCCTGCCGCCGCCACAATCCGCGCGCTTCGGTCCGGCCGCTCCTCGGGCCAGCGGAGCCGGCCTTTGCGCTGTTCATGGACGAGGTGGTGACCCTGTGGCCCGAGCCCCTGCTCACCTTCCCGCCCTGCGCCACCTGTCTTGCGCCCGACGAAAGCCTGCTTCTTGGCGTGCTGCGCGCAGCCGCCGCCCACGATCGCGCGCTCGCCGATCGCCTGGCGTGCGAGTTTCTCGGCACCGCCGAGCGCGAGCGGCTCTGGAGGGGCGCTGCGCGCGTGGTGGAAGCCATGGACAGCAGCGTGCCTCCGGCCGCCGGCGCCTGAGGCTGCGGCGGCGCGAGCGCCCCGGCGCTGCTGCGGCTATCCCCCGTCTGCCGCAGGCTTCGTGGCCGGCGTTCCGAAGAAGGCATCCGCCCCCTCGCAGGGAGGCGCCGGAAGGGCAGACCAGATCCGGTCCTCGCCCAGCGCGCGCAGCTGGTGCGCCACGCCATGCCCGCCTTCCACATGCCCGCGGCCCATGATCCCGATCGCAATCCGCCCCGGCTGGCGCGCAGCGTGGAGCGCTTCTGCCATCGCCCGATCCCACACGGTCTGCGCGTCGACGAAGGCATCGACTGCCGCCGGCGTTGCCGCGCGGGCATGCGCCCGGAAAACCTCCTCGAGCATCGCGCGATAGGCAGCAGGCGCCGGGGCGGGCCTGCCGACGGGGGCCTTGCCGTCGGCTGCTGCCCGGTCGAACCCCTCCTGGCCGACCCGGCGCACGAAGGCGCGATCGACATTGAGGGCAATGGCCGGCAACCGGCGTTCGCGGATGAGCGAGAGCACGGGCGCATAGGCGGCAAAGTCATGGCCCCACAGCCGGTCCCAGTCGCTTTCCCGCCGGAACTCCTCGAGGCTGATCGCGCCTGACGAAAGCCGGTCGAGCGCGCCCTGCTGGCTGCGCGGCAGCATCTCGAGCCCGACGACGACGGGTCCGCGCCCGGCAAGCGCTGCGATCACGCTCGCCTGGAAGCGGTGATGCGCAGGTTCGGCATGCGATTCGCCCAGCAGCACCACCCGCGCGCTGGCGGCCTGCGACAGGGCGGCCGTCTCGGCGAGCGGCCGTCCCTCCCGATCCGCCCACTGGCCGGGGGGCGGGCAGGAAAGCGCGCTTGCAGGAAGCGCCATCAGCAGGCACGAGGCGAAGGCGATGACCCGGAACATGGCTGAGGACGGACGGGGTTTCAGGCCTGCCGTCAAGCGCAAAAACATGCTGCGGCGATGCTGCTGATTCTCGGGCAGGGCTATTCGGCAACGCGCATCCGAAGGCTTGCCGAAGCGCGCGGCCTTGCCGTTGCCGGCGTGCGCCGCACCGCCACGGCCGACACGCTCGCCTTCGATGATCCGGCCGTCCGCGAATGCCTGCGCGCGAGCGCCATCATCCTCTCCAGCGTCCCCCCGGACCGGGAGACCGGCGCCGACCCGGTGCTGGCCCGCTTCGGGGACGTGCTCGCCAGCACGGATGCGCGGCTTCTCTATCTGTCCTCGACCGGGGTCTATGGCGACACGGGAGGCGCGGTGGTCGATGAGAGCGCCCCGGTGGGCGGCGGCCGCCGCTCGGCGCGCACGGCCGCCGACCTTGCCTGGCAGGTGCTCGGCGCGACCATCCTGCGCCTTCCCGGGATCTACGGCCCGGGCCGCTCGGCGCTCGACCAGGTGAGGGCCGGCACCGCGCGGCGAATCGACCGGCCCGGCCACCGCTTCAACCGCATCCATGTCGACGACATCGCCGGGGCGACGCTTGCCATCGTCGAATCAGGTGCGCGCGGCATCTTCAACATCGTGGACGCGCTTCCTGCCGAGCCCCGCGAAGTCACCGAGGCCGCCTGCCGCCTGCTCGGCGCTCCCCTGCCCCCGCTCGAGCCGTTCGATCCGGCAACGCTTTCCCCGATGGCGCGCGGCTTCTGGTCGGAAGGCCGCATCGTCGCAGGAACGCGCCTGCTTCGAACAACGGGCTACCGCCTTTCGTTTCCGGACTATAAGGCAGGGTTGCAGGCGATTGCCGAGGAGGGATCATGAAGTTCGGAACGAGCCAGTCGGGCGTTGGCAAATCGGTCGAGCGGGTAGAGGATTCGCGCCTGCTGACGGGCCAGGGCCGTTACACGGACGATGTCCAGCTTCCGGGCATGGTGTTCGGGGTGACGGTGCGCTCCCCCTATGGTCATGCGCGAATCCGCGCGATCGACACGACCGAGGCACAAGCCATGCCCGGCGTGCTTGCAATCTACACCCATGCCGACATCGCCCACTATGGTCCCATCCCCTGCCTGGTGCCGCTGTCCGGCCCGGTGCAGACCCCGCGCCCGATGCTCGCGAAGGATGTGGTGCGCTTCGTGGGCGATGGCGTCGCCTTCGTGGTGGCCGAAACCCGCGCCCAGGCGCGCGCTGCCGCCGATGCCGTGATGGTCGACTATGAAGAGCTTCCGGCCGTGGCCACGCTTGGCGCCGCCCTTGCGCCGGATGCGCCGAAGGTCTGGCCCGACGCGCCGTCCAACCGGCTGTTCAGCTGGGAAGTGGGCGATGCTGCCAGAACCGAGGCGGCGCTTGCTGCAGCCGCGCATGTCACGCGGCTGCGGATCCTCCAGAACCGCGTGGCGCCCACTTCCATGGAGGTGCGGGCAGCCGTTGCCGACTGGCAGGGCGAAGGCTGGACGCTTCATGTGGGAAGCCAGGGCGTTGCCATGATGCGCGGGCTGCTGGCCGGCATGGTGATGCAGGCACCGCCCGAGAGCCTGCGCATCGTCACCGGCGATGTCGGCGGCGGCTTCGGCATGAAGACCTTCATCTATCCGGAATATCCGCTGGTGCTCCATGCCGCGCGGGCGCTGGGCCGGCCGGTCAAGTGGACGGGAGACCGCAGCGACGCCTTCCAGACCGACACGCACGGCCGCGCGATGGAATCGGAATGCGCGCTTGCCCTTGATTCCGAAGGCCGCATCCTGGGGCTCAAGGTCGAGACCTGGTCCGATCTCGGCGCCTATCAGGCGCAGTTCGGGCCGGCCATCCAGACCCTTGCCGGTGGCCGCATCATGGGGGGTGTCTATCGCATCCCCGCCATCCACAACCGGGTCCATGGCGTCGTCACCAACACCGCACCCGTCGACGCCTATCGCGGCGCCGGCCGGCCGGAGGCGACCTACATCATCGAGCGGCTGATGGACGCTGCCGCCCATGAGCTCGGCATCGCCGCCGACGAGATCCGCCGCCGCAACCTGCTCACGCCCGACGAGCTGCCGCACGCAAACGGCCTTGGCCTCACCTTCGATGTCGGGAACTTCCCGGCCGTGCTCGACAAGGCGCTCGCCAATGCCGACTGGGCGGGCTTTCCGGCGCGCAAGGCCGAAGCCGAGCGGCGTGGCATGCGCTACGGCCGCGGGCTGTGCTATTATGTCGAGATCGCCGGCGGCGGCAGCACGGAAGAGTTTGCCGATGTGCGGGTGCGCGACGGCGGGATCGTGGAAGTGGCCGTCGGCACGCAGTCGAACGGGCAGGGCCATGAGACGACCTACGCGCAGGTGACGGCAGAGCGGCTCGGGATCCCGATCGAGCAGGTGCGGATCGTCCAGGGCGACACGGCGCGGCTGGAGGTGGGCCATGGCACGGGCGGCTCGCGCTCCATGGCCTGGGGCGGCAGCGCCTGCATCGAGGCGGCCGACGGTCTCGTCGCGCGCGGCATCGAACTCGCCCGCGCCGATCTGGGCGACGAAGTGGACTATGCCGAAGGCCTGTTCCGCGCCCGCAACTCCAACGCCACGCTTTCGATTGCGGAACTGGCTGCGAAGCATCCCGGCGGGCTCGACGGCCGCGCCCGCTTCGCGCCCGACGCCCCGGCGCCCACCTTCCCCAACGGCTGCCATGTCGCCGAAGTGGAGCTCGACCCGGACACCGGCGTCGTGAAGGTCGCGCGCTACAGCCTTGTCGACGATTTCGGGACGATCGTGAACCCGCTGCTGCTGCAGGGCCAGATCCATGGCGGCGTCGCGCAGGGGCTCGGGCAGGTGCTGCTCGAGAATGTCATCTATGACGCCAATGCGCAGCTGCTGACGGCAAGCTTCATGGACTATGGCCTGCCGCGCGCCGATGACATGCCCCCCGCAATCGGGTTCGACACGCTGCCCACGCCCTCTCCGACCAATCCGCTCGGCGTGAAGGGCTGCGGCGAGGCAGGCACCATCGGCGCCATGCCGGCGATCATGAACGCGATCATCGATGCGCTCGACGGCACCCAGCTGGAGATGCCGGCAACCCCGGAAAAGCTCTGGCGGGCTGCACAGGCGCTGGCGCTCCCCCGGGCAGCCGAGTGAGTTTCTGGCTGCTGAAGTCAGAGCCGGACGTCTATTCCTGGGAGGATCTCGTCCGCGAGGGCGAGACCGTCTGGGACGGCGTGCGCAACGCGCAGGCCGCCGCCAATCTCAAGGCGATGCAGCCTGGCGATGAAGCGCTCTTCTACCACTCCAACATCGGCAAGGAGGCAGTGGGCATCTGCCGCGTGACCCGCCCGGCAGGCCCCGACCCGACGGACGAGACGGGCAAGTGGGTGGCCGTGTGGGTGGCGCCGGTCAGACGGCTGAAACGCCCGGTCACGCTGGCGGAAATGAAGATCGATCCGGAACTTGCGCAGTTCCAGCTCATCCGGCAGTCCCGGCTTTCGGTTGTGCCGGTTCGCGACAGCGAGTGGCGCCGGATCCTCGAGGCAGCGGAGACCTCTTAGGCCCCAGCCTGCCCGCCAATCATGGCTTCGGCGCCGCCCTGTCCATTCCGCGCCTCGCCGCCTGGGGGCTCATCTGCGCGCTGTTGTCCCGGCCGCCGCCCCGGAACTCCTGCGCCTCCATTCGCCGGGCGGCCGGCCCCTGGATGCAGCGGTCGCGCACTTCGCGCGAGCACACGGGAAGCTCCGCGGTCTCCGGAGCAGCAGCGGGGGCTTCTCCA
>JBDNCK010000227.1:0-3934 GCA_046719675.1 Sphingomonadaceae bacterium
TGCCGGGCGCGCCTTGCAGCTTGTTGGCGATCGCAAAGCCGAGCGCAGCCGAGATCGAGGTGGAGGAGTGGGCCGCGCCAAAGGGGTCATATTCGCTTTCGGCGCGCTTGGTGAAGCCGGAGAGGCCGCCGCCCTGGCGCAGCGTGCGGATGCGGTCCCGCCGGCCGGTCAGGATCTTGTGCGGATAGGCCTGGTGACCGACGTCCCAGATGAGGCGATCGTCCGGGGTGTTGAAGACATAGTGGAGCGCGACCGTCAGCTCCACCACGCCAAGACCCGCTCCGAGATGGCCGCCCGTCACCGAGACGGCATCGATAAGTTCCGCGCGCAGTTCGCTGGCGAGCTGCGGAAGCTCCTCGGGACGAAGCTTCCGCAGGTCTGCCGGAATCTTCACGCGATCAAGAAGCGGCGTTGCCGGGCGGCCGGACGGCGGTGCCGCGGCCTCGGAAGAGTTGTTCCGTGTTGTCATGGTGAATGTCTAGCGGTCGTGACGCAGGCTGGAAAGCCGCATTCGCGCAGCGGACCGTTGCGGTCGCGTCAGGCGTTGCAGCCTTGGCACAGTCCAAGGATCTCGAGGACGACCCGGGAGGCACGGAACCCGCAGACCTCGGCCTTCCTCGTCATCCGGTCGCCGAGCTGGTCGTCGTCGAGGTGGGTGATGGCTCCGCACTGCTCGCAGATGAGGAAGATGCAGTGATGCCGGCAGGCGGGGTGCGGATTGACGACATAGGCATTCCGGCTTTCCACGCGCAGCGCGAGATTATGCTCCACGAACAGATCGAGGATCCGGTAGATGCTGTTGGCGGCAATGCGGCGCCCGAGCCTCGCGGAGACGGCATCGGCGATGTCATAGGCCGAGATCGGACGATCCGCGTCGGACAGGGCGGCGAAGACGTCGGAGCGCAAGCCGGTCCAGGTCAGACCCTCACGCGCTGCGGCTTCGGCGGCGGCCGCGGCAAGGGCCGGCGTTCCGGCCTCGAGGTGTATGTGGGACGCAGCCATCAGGGGCGAACGCTCGCGCGCTCAGGCGGCGCTTCGGCAACCGACTCCCGGCGCTCGGCCGGCGCGGCAAGGGCGGACTGCAGGCGATTGGCTTCCGGGCAGGGCATGTTGCGGCAGATGGTCTTCAGCCGTTCCAGATTGGCTTCCGCGCGCGGACGGGCACCCCGCTCCAGATAGGCGATGCCCTGGCCTTCAAGCGCAGCGCGGCTGGTCGGGTCAATGGCGAGTGCCTCCCGGTAGAAGCGAACCGCCTTTCCGGGAAGCCCCTGGGCGCGCGCGACTTCGGCAAGCCCGACATAGGCGTCGATGTTGCGGGGATCGACCGCAAGCGCGGTCTCGAACCGGTCCGCCGCTGCGGAGAGTTGCTGCTGCGCGAGCAGGGTGCGCCCCTTCTCGACGAGCGACACCGAGAGCGGTGCGAGCGCGCTGTCGGCTGCCCCGCGGCTCGCCTGCGCCGTGACAGGCACAGCTGCCGCCGGCATGTCGCCAGTGAGCGCCCACGCCGACGAAACCGTTGCGCCCGCGGACAGCATTCCTGCCAGGAGCAGCCGATCCCATGTCATTCCCGTCTCCCACCAGCCCCCGTGCATCCTAACTAGCATGTCCGAATCCAACATGCGATGAAAAAGCCGTCGCAGGCGTGGGCGTGCGGCGTGAGGCGCATGGCCGTGCCCGGTGTCCAGCCTGGCGCCCCAGCCGCAAATGCGCCGGCAAGCACCGGACCTTCGCTGGCCAGGACCGAGCAGACGGCATAGACGAGCCGGCCGCCGGGCCGCACCAGCGATGCGCCCAGCCTGAGCAGCCGCGCCTGCAGGTTCAGCAGGCTTTCCAGTCGCCGGGGGCTGAGCCGCCAGCGGAGCTCCGGATTGCGCCGCCATGTCCCCGTGCCGGAGCAGGGTGCATCGACCAGCACGATATCCGCCCGGCCTTCCAGGTCTTCAAGGGCTGCGGCCTCGCGGCCGGGGTTGAGCAGGCGCGTTTCGATCATGGCAGCCGCGCCTGCACGCTGCGCCCGCGCCGGAAGCGCGGAAAGCCGGCTGCGGTCGGTGTCCGAGGCGATGAGCCGACCCTCGGCCCCCATGTCGGCGGCCAGCGCCAGCGACTTGCCACCAGCGCCAGCGCACAGGTCCACGACCGTCATGCCGGGAGACGCGCCGGCAAGCGCGACCACGGCCTGGCTTCCGGCATCCTGGATTTCCACGAGGCCCTCCGCATGGGCCTGCAGCCGCTCGACGGCGCTTCCGGCCGGAGCGCGCAGGGCAAGGGGGAGATCGATTCCGGCCACGCGAACGGACTCTGCCGGGAAGGGCAGCGTTGCTGCCACGGCTGCCGGATCCTGCACCTTCAGCCGGTTGACCCTGAGATCGAGCGGCGCCCGCCCGGCAAGGGCCGCGAGCTCCGCCTCCCACGCCGGCCCGAGGCTGGCCCTGAGCTCGGGAAGGAGCCAGGCCGGGGCCAGCGTGGTGCGTGCTGCCGGTTCATCGGCAGCAAGTGGGCGTGGGCCGTGCGCCGAGCCGTCGAAAAGCGCGAGCCGGGCGGGATCACTGGCCTGCAGATATCCCACCATGGCCGCGCGCCCGTCCGGCGGTGGCTCGCCGGCATGCCGGATGGCACCCCAGACCAGTGCGCGGATGGCGGCCCGATCCTTCGCCCCCGCGAATCGGTGGCTTCGGAACCAGCGCTCGGCAATCGTGTCGGCGGCAGCGCCCCCGTCCCTGGCTGCAAGCAGGATGGTGTCGAGAATCTCGATTGCCGCCTGCACGCGGGCGGGCTCACGCATCGCAGGAATCGCCCGGCGGACTAGCGGGTCGGATAGTTCGGCGCCTCGCGCGTGATCGAGACGTCATGGACATGGCTTTCGCGCAGACCCGCGTTGGTAATCTGGATGAAGGTGGCCCGCGCCCTGAGATCCGCAAGGGTGGCGGCCCCCGTGTAGCCCATCGCTGCCTTGAGTCCGCCGACCAGCTGGTGGAGCACGTCACGCGCCGGGCCCTTGTAGGGCACCTGCCCCTCGATTCCCTCGGGCACGAGCTTCAGCTGGTCCCGGATGTCCTGCTGGAAATAGCGGTCGGCCGATCCCCGCGCCATGGCGCCCACCGAGCCCATGCCGCGATAGCTCTTGTAGGCCCTGCCCTGGTAGAGGAAGGTTTCGCCCGGCGCTTCCTCCGTTCCGGCAAGCAGCGAGCCGATCATGACGGCGCTCGCGCCCGCTGCAAGCGCCTTGGCAATGTCGCCTGAGGTGCGGATGCCGCCGTCGGCGATCACGGGAATGCCCGCTTCCGCTGCTGCTTCGGCACAGTCGAGCACGGCCGTCAGCTGCGGCACGCCCACGCCTGCCACGATCCGCGTGGTGCAGATGCTCCCCGGCCCGATCCCGACCTTGATCGCATCGGCCCCGGCATCGATGAGCGCGCGCGTGGCAGCCGCTGTCGCCACGTTGCCGGCGATCACCTGCACATGGTTGGACCGCGCCTTGATGCGCTCGACGGCCTGGGCCACCTGCGCGGAATGGCCATGGGCCGTGTCCACCACGAGCAGGTCGCACTCGGCATCGGCAAGCGCGGCAGAGCGCTCGAAACCGGCGTCGCCCACGGTGGTGGCGGCCGCCACCCGCAGCCGGCCGGCCGAATCCTTGGTGGCGTCCGGCCAGGCGACGGCCTTCTCCATGTCCTTGACGGTGATGAGACCGATCAGTCGGTTGTCGGCGTCGACCACCAGCAGCTTCTCGATCCGCCGCTGGTGGAAGATGCGCCGCGCTTCCTCCTGCGAGACGCCAGCGCGCACGGTTGCCAGATTTTCCGACGTCATCAGCTCCGAGACGGGCTGGTTCGGGTTCTCCGCGAACCGCACATCGCGGTTGGTGAGGATTCCGATGAGGCGCCCCGGCGCGCCAGGCGGCGAGGGTTCGACGATCGGGATGCCGGAGATCCGA
>JBDNCK010000228.1:0-3915 GCA_046719675.1 Sphingomonadaceae bacterium
CCGTTGGAGCTGTGCCTCGAGCCAGGCCGTCTGGCTTTCGAGCGTGCCGAGATCGAGCGCGGAGGTTCCGTCGAGCACGATGAAGCGCACGCCCTGATAGTCCACCGCATAGGTGGTGGCCTCGGCCCCCGGGGCGCCATTGGCGGGCAGGGCGAAATGCAGCTGCCATTGCGCGCCAAGCCGGCGGGTCTCGCTGCCGTCGGCGGCCATGGCGTCCACATATTCATGGTTTCCCGGCGCCACCAGCTGCGGAACCGAGGCAAGCACCCAGCTGCCGGCCGCGGCCCACTCGCCCCACTCATCGTCGTGCACCATGTCGGCGCGGCTGGAGACCAGATCCCCTGCATGCAGCGCCAGCGCCGGATCTCCAGCCATCAGATAGGCGCGGCGCCATGCCAGCGACCCGATGGCGAGGATGTCGTTCTGCGTGTCGCCGAAATAGAGGAAGCGGAAGGGCCGCGGCTCGGCGGCTGCGGTGCGGAACTGGTGCCATTCCGACCAGCCCTGCGAGCCCTTGACCCGATAGGCATAGGCGGTGTCCGGCTCGAGGCCGGAAAGGGCGAGCCTGTGATGCACGGCCTCGCCATTTTCCGTGCGCGCGCGTACGCTCGTCCCGGAAAGGGCCCGGGCGCGCCGGCCGAAATTGGGCGCAGCCGCCGCAGGCGCCAGCTCCAGAACTGCCGTTTCCTGCGCGGTGTCGGTGCGCCAGGCGATGCCCATCTCGCGCGCCGGATCGGCGCCCGGGGTCAGGATGATGCGGTCCGGCAGGCTGCGGGCGGCGTGCGGCCTGCCAGGGGCGTGGGGGGCTTCCACGCCGCTCGTTGCGTCGATGGCTGGCTGCTGGCCGGCGGCCGGCGACAGGATCAGGCATGATGCCAGGCAGGCAAGAAGCACGGCCGGGCGGCAGGGCGGGGCCGACGACGACTGGGCCGGCAGGAAGGGGACACGCTGCTTCATGGCTGACGTTCCATAAGAAAAATCGGACGATCTGCAAGATCGCCCGCAACGCCGGGCCATAATTTTCATTCCTGTTTCAGAGTTTCAAAGAACCTTCACCAAATTGCCACGCGGCTTTCATATGCCGTTTCTAGGCTGGAGTTGCCTGGGGATAACAAGGAGTGTGTCGCGGTGATGGGGGTTTCATTGCGTGCGCAGGCGGCGGTCTGCGCCGTGGCTGTGGCGATGCTGGTGGCGCCCGATGCCGTGGTGGCCCAAGCGGTGGGCATCGTGACCGGGCGGGTCACCGATGCGGACGGGGCGGCGCTTCCGGGGGCGGACATTCTGGTGCGCGAGACCGGCCAGCGGACCCGCAGCGACCGCCAGGGCGCTTTCCGGCTGTCCGGGCTGCCGGCTGGCCCGGTCACCCTCGAGATCGGCTATCTGGGCTTTGCCGAGGCGACGCGCGAGGTGCGGGTTGACCCGGCTGCTCCTGCAACTGTCACGGTTGCGCTTGACACCACGCTCGAGGGCGGGGTGATCCTCGTGCGGGGCACCATTCTGGATTCAACGGCGCGCGCGCTCAACCAGCAGCGCACGGCCGACAACACCACCAACGTCATCTCCTCCGATGCCATCGGGCGCTTCCCCGACATCAACATCGCCGAGGCGCTGCAGCGTGTGCCTGGCATTGGAATCGAGCGCGACCAGGGCGAGGGCAATTTCATTTCCATCCGCGGGGCGCCCTCGGAGTTCACGGCGGTCTCGATCGACGGCACGATCGTGCCCTCGTCCAGCCCGGATACGCGGGCGCTTGATCTTGGCACCTTCCTCTCTGACGTGGTGGCGCAGGTGGAAGTCAACAAGACGCTGCTGCCCAATCAGGACGCGGACTCGATTGCCGGCTCGGTCAATCTTGTCACGCGGTCGCCCTTCGACAATCCGCGCCTGCGTGTGACGGGTTCGGGCGGCATCAGCTACAACTCGCTTGGCGGCACGAACGACAAGCGGGCGCAGGCGGTGGTGTCCAACGTGTTCGGCAATGTCGGCCTGCTGCTGTCGGGCAGCTGGAGCCAGACCGACCGCGAAGTGGACAATGTGGAGACGGTGTGGGAGCCGGTCATCCGGCCCGAGGGCGACGAGATCCTGGCTGTCGTCGGCAATGACTTCAAGGACTATGACACGCGGCGGCAGCGGATTGGCCTGACGGGTGCGTTCGAGTGGCAGCCCGACAACCTGAACAAGATCTATGTGCGCGGAAACTGGTTGCGGCGGGTGGACGACGAGTTCCGCAACCAGCTTTCGATCATCTATGACGATGGCATCCTGCAGCCGGGCGCCAGCGAGGCCAGAGCCACCTGGAACCGCGTGCGCTATGCCAAGGAGTTCCGCCACCGCGTCGTGCGCGATCAGGTGCTGACCGTGACGGCCGGCGGCGATCACAAGCTGAACGATCAGCTGGTGCTGGACTACAGCATCGCCTATTCCAGGGCGCGGCAGGATTATCCCTTCCGGTCGCAGCTGCTGTTCCGCTCGAACCTGCGCCCCAACGTGACCCTCGATTATTCCCAGTCCGTCGATTTCCCGCGCATTACGCTCTTCGAGACCGGCGAGCATCTGGATCTTTCCACCTACGGGTTCCGCGAGAACACCTATCGGTCGCAGGACACGGACCAGGAGGAATGGGCGATTGCCGCCAACGTCCGCCTGCCCAACCGCGAGCTGTTCGGGCGCGCGGCCGAGTTCCAGTTCGGGTTCAAGGCACGCCTGCGCGACGTGACGGTGGACGAGGAACGCTTCCGCGACCGGCGCGCGGACGCCCGCCCGCTGCAGCCGCTCTCCGCTCTCGTGGGAACCACGCGGTCCACCAACTTCGACTATGACCTGGGATTCAAGTTCGACCCCGATCTCGTCCGCGCCTATTTCCGTGAATTCGAGCCTTTCTCGCGCGTGGATGCGACCCGCCGGATCGCGCAGTCGGTGACGGCCGACTATTCGGCAGACGAGAATATCCTTGCCGGCTATGGCATGACCCGGCTGGCGCTGGACAACACCAACATCATCCTTGGGCTGCGGGTGGAGCACACGCGCTTCGATGGTTCGGCGCCTGCGTTCGACGAAGCAACCGAGACGGCGGTGGCGCAGGATGTCAGCCGGCGCCACACCCATTTCTTCCCCAACCTGACCATCCGGCACGAGTTCGACCGCAGCCTGATCGGCCGCGCGGCAATCACGCGGGCGATCGCAAGACCGAACTATCGCGACATCGTGCCCCGGCTGGTCGAGAACAGCGACACCGCGCTCAACATCGTCTTCGTCAGCCGCGGCAATCCCGACCTGCGGCCGACGCTTGCGACCAATTTCGACCTGGGCCTCGAATATTATTTCCAGGAGCTGGGGCTGCTGTCGGGCGGGTTCTTCTACAAGAGCCTCAAGGATTATGAATTCACCGTGGTACGCTCCGGCACGTTCGAGGGACTGCCGGCGCGGATCACCGAGATGGGCAATGCCGACAGCGGCCGGATCTTCGGCTTCGAGGTCGCCGCCCAGGCCCAGTTCAGCTTTCTGCCCGGTTTCCTTTCCAACTTCGGCATCTTCGCAAACTATACCTACGCGGATGCACGGATCCTTCTTCCGGACGATGTTCCCGACCGGACCGGCTTCTCGCCGCTGCCGAACCAGTCGAAGCATGTCTACAACGCGGCGATCTTCTATGAAGTCGAGCGCTTCAATGCGCGGCTCGCCTACACGGGCCGCTCCGACTATATCGATGCCTTCGATGACGATCCGCGGCTCGACACCTTCTGGGAGGGGCGCAGCCAGCTGGATGCCACGGCGCAGCTGGTGCTCACGAAGAATGTCACGCTGTTCTTCGAAGCAAAGAACCTGACCGATTCCTTCGGTGTCCGCTATGATGGCGTGCGCACGCGCCCCCAGGAAGTGGAGCAGTTCGGCCGCTTCTTCTTCTTTGGAGGTCGG
>JBDNCK010000229.1:0-3866 GCA_046719675.1 Sphingomonadaceae bacterium
TTTCACGACGACGGCCCACACCGACGCGGAGGCGCGCGCGCTCCTGAGGGCGTTCGGTTTGCCGTTCACGGGCGATGCGTCGGCCGAGCCCGCGCAGGCGGCGGCCTGAGGAGAGACACGAGATGGCGAAGAAGAGCTCCATCAACAAGAACGAGCGCCGCAAGGCCCTCGTCGTCCGCTATGCCGCGAAATATGCCAAGCTCAAGGAAATGGCGGACAATGAAGCGCTGGATGACAGCGAGCGGCTGCTGGCGCGGCTCAAGATGGCGGAGATTCCGCGCAACGCGAATCCCACGCGCGTGCGCAACCGCTGCGAGCTGACCGGGCGTCCGCGCGCCTATTATCGCAAGTTCCGGCTGTGCCGGGTGCAGCTCAGGGAGCTGGCCAACAAGGGCCTGATCCCGGGCGTGACCAAGTCCAGCTGGTGAGGATCTGACGACATGAACATGACCGATCCCCTGGCCGACATGCTGACCCGGATCCGCAACGGGCAGGCCGCCAAGAAGGACAGCGTGCTGACGCCGGCCTCCAAGCTGCGCATCAGCGTGCTCGACGTGCTGCAGCGCGAAGGCTATATCCGGGGCTGGAGCCGCGAGGAGCGTGCGGGCACCCACCCGACGATCCGCATCGAGCTCAAATATTTCGAGGGCCAGCCCGCAATCCGTGAGGTGAAGCGGGTCTCCAAGCCCGGCCGCCGGGTCTATTCGGGCGCGCAGGATCTGCCGCGCGTGATGAACGGCCTTGGAATCACCATCGTCTCGACGCCGCGCGGCGTTCTTTCGGACGCCGAAGCGCGTGCGGAGAATGTCGGTGGCGAAGTGCTCTGTCAGGTGTTCTGACCATGTCGCGTATCGGCAAGAAACCCATTGCGATCCCCGCTGGCGTCAGTGTTGCCATCGACGATGGCAGGATGCGCGTGAAGGGCCCCCGGGGCGAGCTTTCGATGCCGCTGGTGGAGGACATCCGCTATGCCGTCGAAGGCGCGGAAATCCGTGTCCAGCCGGCCAATGACACGAAGCGCGCGCGTGCCTTCTGGGGCATGCAGCGCACGATGGTGTCCAACCTCGTCATCGGCGTGTCGGAAGGCTTCACCAAGGTGCTGGAAATCTCGGGCGTCGGCTATCGGGCCAATGCGCAGGGAAGCACGCTCAAGCTGCAGCTTGGCTACAGCCATGATGTCGAGTTCCCGGTGCCCGAGGGCATCACCATCAAGACGCCCGACCAGACCACCGTGGAGATTTCCGGCGCGGACCGGCAGAAGGTCGGCCAGGTGGCCGCCGAGATCCGCCGCTGGCGCAAGCCCGAGCCCTACAAGGGCAAGGGCATCAAGTATCGCGGCGAATATATCTTCCGCAAAGAAGGGAAGAAGAAGTAATGGCGAAGCTCTCGCTCTTCGAGCGGCGCCGGCGGCGCGTGCGCACGGCGCTGCGCGCCAAGGCGGGCGGTCGTCCGCGGCTGTCGGTGCACCGCTCCGGCCGACATATTTATGCGCAGGTCATCGACGATCGCGCGGGCCACACCGTGGCAGCCGCCAGCACGCTCGAGAAGGCGTTCGATGGCACGGGCGCGACCGTCGAGGCAGCAGCTGCCGTGGGCAGGGCGCTGGCCGAGCGCGCGAAGGCAGCCGGTGTCACCGCCGTGGTGTTCGATCGGGGCGGTTTCCTGTTTCATGGGCGCGTGAAGGCGCTGGCAGAAGCTGCCCGCGAGGGCGGACTGGAGTTCTAGATGGCCGACGAAGCAATCACCGAACAGCCCCAGGGCGAGGCGACGGCGAGCGAACCGCGCGGCCGTGGCCGCGGGCGTGGCCGCGGCGGCGACCGGGGTGACAGGGGCGGCGATCGCCGCCGCCGCGATCCCGCGCTGCTTGCCGATGACAGCCAGGAGCTCATCGAGAAGCTGGTCCACATCAACCGCGTCTCCAAGACGGTGAAGGGCGGCAAGCGCTTCGGCTTTGCCGCGCTCGTCGTGGTGGGCGATGGCAAGGGCCGGGTCGGCTTCGGCCATGGCAAGGCGCGCGAAGTGCCCGAGGCGATCTCCAAGGCGACGGCGGCTGCCAAGAAGGCGATGGTGCGCGTGCCGCTGCGCGAAGGCCGCACCCTGCACCATGACGGCTTCGGCCATTTCGGGGCGGGCAAGGTCTATGTGCGCTCGGCAACCCAGGGCACCGGGATCATCGCCGGCGGCCCGATGCGCGCCGTGTTCGAATCGCTGGGCGTGGCCGATGTGGTTGCGAAGTCGGTCGGCACCAACAATCCCTACAACATGGTGCGTGCCACCTTTGCAGCGCTGACCGAGCAGGTGAGCCCCAAGTCGGTCGCGCAGCGGCGCGGGCGCAAGGTTGCCGACCTGCTCGCCCGGCGCGGCGACATCCAGCCCAGGGAAGCCGAGGCGGAAGCCGACGCAGTCGTGGCCTGAGGAGACACGCGATGGCAGACAGGCAACTCAAGGTGACGCAGGTGGGCTCGCCCATCCGCCGCACCAAGGATCAGCGGGCCACCCTCATCGGGCTTGGCCTCAACAAGATGCACCGCAGCCGGGTTCTGCCCGACACGCCGGAAGTGCGCGGCATGATCGCGCGCGTCCAGCACCTGGTGCAGGTCGAAGACGCAGCCTGAGGGCAGGCGCCGGGAGAAGGCAGGAACCATGAAGCTCAACGACATTCGCGACAATCCGGGCGCCCGCAAGAGCCGCACCCGCGTCGGCCGGGGCATCGGCTCCGGCCTCGGCAAGACGGCCGGCCGTGGCCAGAAGGGCCAGAAGAGCCGCTCGGGCGTTGCCATCAAGGGCTTCGAGGGGGGGCAGATGCCGCTCCACATGCGGCTGCCCAAGCGCGGCTTCAACAAGCCGAACCGGCTCCGCTTTGCGGTCGTCAACCTTTCGACCCTGCAGGCCGCCGTCGACTCGGGCCGGATTGCCGAGGGCGCTGCGCTCGACGCCGAGGCGCTGAAGGCCGCCGGCGTTGTCACCCACACCCGCGACGGGGTGCGGCTGCTGGCGCGCGGCGAGCTCAAGGCGAAGCTGAACCTGACGGTGGCCGGCGCAAGTGCGGCGGCCAGGGCAGCGGTCGAGAAGGCCGGCGGCAGCGTGACCGAAACCCAGGCGAAGGCCGCAACGGACACGCCGGCGGACGCCTGAGGCTTTTCATGCGCGGCAGGCGCTCCTACATCGCGCGTTCACGCGCCGGCACCGCCGGGCGCTGAAAGGACCAGGGAATGGCAACGGCGGCCGACTCGCTTGCCCAGAATCTGAGCTTCGCCAACTTCTCGAAGGCGACCGAACTCAAGAAGCGCCTGCTGTTCACGCTGGGCGCGCTCGTCATCTTCCGCCTGTGCTCCTTCGTGCCGCTGCCGGGGATCGACCCGGTGGCGCTCGACCAGCTGTTCAACCGCACCGCCGGCGGCGTGCTCGACTTCTTCAACATGTTCTCCGGCGGCGCGCTCGAGCGGATGTCGATCATCGCGCTCGGCATCATGCCCTACATCACCTCGTCCATCGTGGTGCAGCTCATGGCTTCCATCCACGAGCCGTGGAAGGCGCTCAAGCGCGAGGGCGAGGCGGGCCGCAAGAAGCTGAACCAGTACACGCGCTTCGGCACCGTCATCCTGACCATCTTCCAGGGCTATGGCATCGCCGTCGGGCTCGAGGGATGGGGTGCATCCGCCGGCGTTTCGGCCGTCATCGACCCGGGCTGGTTCTTCCGTGTCTCGACCATCATCTCGCTGCTTGGCGGCACGCTCTTCCTCATGTGGCTGGGCGAGCAGATCACCAGCCGCGGCGTGGGCAACGGCATCTCGCTCATCATCATGGCGGGCATCGTCGCACAGCTTCCGGTCGCGCTTGGCGGCCTGTTCGAACAGGCCCGTACG
>JBDNCK010000230.1:0-3858 GCA_046719675.1 Sphingomonadaceae bacterium
AGCGCAGGGCGCCGAAGAGCCGTTCGAGCCGCTGAAGGGCTGAACGCCAATGGCAGACAGCCGCGACGTGATGGTGAGGGCCGAAATGCTGCTGGAACGTCTGCGGGAAACGCCGGCCATCAAGGAAGCGCGCGCGCGGCGCCTGAAGCGCAAGGCGCGCAACCTGTTCAACCGGGTGCTGCGGATGCTTGCCGGCATGATCGCGGTTGCCATCGGCGCCATCGTCTTCAGCCAGACGGTGATGCCGCTTGGCATCTTCGGCTTCGTGATCGTGGTGCCGCTCTTGATGCTGCTGGTGGCCATGCTCCTTGCGCGCTTCCCGCGGTCGCGAGCGGAAAATGAAGTGGCGCTGGCGAAGGCGGCGCTGCCTGCCCTTCCCCCGCGGCTCGAGGAGTGGCTGGACTCCAAGCGCCCTTCCCTGCCGGCGCCGGCCCGCAACGAGGTCGACCGGATCCTGCTCGAGCTGGATTCCCTGGCGCCGCAGCTGGGGAAGCTGCCGGCGGGAAGCCGCGAGGCGGCCGATGCGCGCCGGCTGATGGCCGAGCATCTCCCGCGCCTTGTCGACAGCTATGAAGCCGTGCCGGCGCGCGTGCGCCTTGCCGACCGCGAGGCCGACCGGCAGCTGATCGACGGGCTTCGCGTGGTGGGTGACGAACTGGAACGGCTCTCGCACCGGCTCGCATCCGGCAGCCTCGATGCGCTCGAGATCGAAGGCCGCTTCCTTGAATCGCGCTATCGCGATACGCCCCGCCTCGGAAACTGATCCCGCCGAAAGGTTCTCGCCGAATGATCCTGCGTGTCGCGGTTGCCTTCCTTGCCGCCGTCTCCCTGACAACAGCGCCAGCCGCCGTCGCCCGGACACGGCCCGCTGCGGTTGCAGCGGCACCGCTGCCCGCGCTCGTGGAGGCCGTCTCCATTCCCTACGAGACCTTCACGCTGGACAATGGCCTTCGCGTTGTCGTCCACACCGACCGCAAGACGCCGATGGTCGCCGTCTCGGTATGGTACGGGGTCGGCTCGGCCGACGAACCTGCGGGCAAGACGGGCTTCGCGCACCTGTTCGAGCATCTGATGTTCAACGGCTCGGGCAACTGGGACGCGGAATTCTTCGAGCCGCTGGAGGATGTTGGCGCCACCAGCTACAACGGCACCACCTGGTACGACCGCACCAACTATTTCCAGAATGTGCCGACGGGCGCGCTGGATCTGGCGCTGTTCCTCGAAGCCGACCGGATGGGCAACCTCCTTCCTGCCGTCACGCAGGCCAAGCTCGACAACCAGCGCGGCGTTGTCCAGAACGAGAAGCGCCAGGGCGACAACCAGCCCTATGGCCTGACCTTCTACGCGCTGTCGGAAGGTCTGTTCCCCGAAGGCCATCCCTACCGCCACTCGACCATCGGCTCGATGGCCGATCTCGATGCCGCCAGCATGGAGGATGTCCGCGCCTGGTTCCAGGAACATTATGGGCCGAACAACGCCGTGCTCGTGCTGGCCGGCGACATCGACCTCGTAACCGCGAAGGAAAAGGTGACCCGCTGGTTCGGCGCGATCCCGCGCGGGCCCGAGCCGAAGCGGCCGCAGGCGCCGCTTCCCACCGGCCAGGACATGCGCGTGACTCTTTATGACCGGGTGCCCAACGCGCAGATCGTGCGCGCCTGGACGGGGCCGGGGCTGCTCGATCCGGCCTCGACCGATCTTTCGGTCGCCGTTTCCGTCCTGGCGGGCGGGCAGTCCTCGAGGCTCTACAACGACCTGGTGCGCGACCGGCAACTCGCGGTCAATGTGGCAGGGGCGGTGATGCCCTTCCGGCTCGCCTCGATCGCCTACATCGGGATCGATGTGCGGCCGGGCGTGGATCCGAAACAGGTGGAAGCGCGCGTGGACGAGCTGCTCGCCGAGTTTCGCCGCCGCGGCCCCACGGCCGATGAAGTCGCGCGCGTGGCAACGGTTGCGGTGGCCGGCCGGATTCGCGGCCTCGAGCAGATCGGCGGGTTCGGCGGCAAGGCCGTCGCGCTCGCCGAAGGCACGCTCTATGCCGACGATCCCGGCTTCTACCGCAGGAAGCTGAGGCAGCTGGCCGAGGCATCCCCACGCTCGGTTGGTCGCGCTGCGCGCGACTGGCTTTCGGGGCCGGGCGTGCGATTGCTGACGATGCCGGGCGAACGCGGCGCGCGCGAACTCGCACTGGTAGGCGAGTCGGGCGTGCCCCCCGCCGACGCGGGCGCGACCATGGCCCAGGCGAACCCGGATCGCTCGAAGCTGCCGCCCGTCGAGCGGCGCGAGGGCCTTGACTTCCCGGACGTGGAGCGCGCACGACTTTCCAACGGCATTCCGGTGGTGTTCGCGCGCCGCTCTGCCGTGCCGGTGGTGGAGGTGATGGCAAGCTTCGATGCCGGCACCGCTGCCGACCGGGCGGATCGGCCAGGCACCCAGTCGCTCATGCTGAACCTGCTGCGGGAAGGTACCACCAGCCGCTCGGGCCGCCAGATCGCGGAGGAAACCGAACGGCTGGGCGCGCGGCTTTCGCTCTCGGCCGGGCAGGATCGCACGCGCGTCTCTGTCTCGGCGCTCGCCCCAAACCTGCGCCCGACACTCGCCCTGATGGCGGATGTCGTGCGCAATCCGGCCTTCGCACCGGCCGAAGTCGAGCGGCTGCGCGCCATCCAGCTCAATGGCATCGCGCAGGAGGAAGCAAATCCTTCGGCCCTTGCCGGCCGTGAGCTGGCAGCGCGCGTGTTCGGTGCAGACCATCCCTACGGCCGGCCAGCCTCGGGCACGCGCGAAGGAGTGCAGGCCGTCACCCGCGACGATCTCCTGGCCTTCCACGCCAGCTGGATCCGGCCGGACAGCCTGACGCTCTTTGCAGTGGGCGACACCACGCTCGAGGCCCTGCTGCCGGAACTCGAGCAGGCCTTCGGAGACTGGCAGCCCCCTGTCGTGCCCAGGGGCGAGAAGCGGTTTCCGCCAATGCGCAGCGCGGCGGCGGCTTCGATCCTGCTCCTCGACCGGCCCAACTCGCCGCAGTCGGCGATTGCTGCGGGCAAGCCCCTGCCACTGACCGGCCGCGACGACCGGCTCGATCTCGAGATGGCAAACGAGGCGCTGGGGGGCGCATTCACGTCGCGGCTCAACATGGACCTGCGCGAAGCCAAGGGCTGGTCCTATGGCGTGCGCTCGGCAGCGCGGCCCTCGCGGGAGCAGATGCGCTTCACCATTCAGGCCCCAGTCCAGTCCGACAAGACGGGCCCTTCCATCCAGGCGATTGTCGACAATGTGCGCGCGTTTGCCAGCACCGAGCCGGTGCGCCCGGAGGATCTTTCGCGCCTTGTCAATTCGCAGGTCTATGCGCTTCCGGGCCAGTTCGAGACGTCGGTATCGGTTTTGTCCGCGCTGGAGAGCCAGAGCGTCCTCGGCCTGCCCGACGACTATTTCGAGCGGGTCGGCGCCCGCTATCGTGCGCTTGACCAGAAGGCGGTGACACAGGCCGCCACGCTTCTGGACGCTTCGCGCATGCAATGGGTGGTGGTGGGCGACGCATCGGTCGTGCGTCCCCAGCTCGAGGCGCTCGGGCTTCCGCTGGAAGTCCGCCCGGCGCCTGGAACTCCCATGACCATGGGCCAGCGCTGAAGCGCGCGCAGCAGGGGCCGCCGGGGAACCATGCACGGCATCCGATCGTCAGGGAGGCGAACATGCAGGACAGGCCGACAGACGAACCGCCGGAAGACTGGGTCGCGCAGGCCCTGCTGCTGACCGGACATTTCGAGGACAGCGCGAACCCCTGGTCCGGGGTCACCGACAGCTTCGACGGCATGGGGGTCTCGCTCGGCGTGCTGCAGTGGAACCTCGGGCAGGGCTCGC